>JAYUUX010000597.1:0-1903 GCA_043754645.1 Verrucomicrobiales bacterium
TGGAAGATCTTCGCCAAGACGGACTGGCTGAATCGATCCCTCGATCTGCCGGAGGTCACCTACACGACCGATCCTCTCGCCGAGGGCGGATCGGCGGTCTACGGCTTGGCGCGGATGGCGGGGCAAACATTCACGTGGCGCGAATGGCCATTCGAATGGGTCCAGGACGAGTTCTACCGGGTGCGCCGCGAGTTCCTCACCGGCCCGCTGGTCGAAGGCGTCCTCGGACTGGAGTTCGCCGTCACGCCCGACGGCGGCACACGACTGACGGCCCGCTCGATCCTGACCCCGCGCCACGTCGTCGGCGCCATCGCCGCCCGGACGCTCATTGCGCCGCGCGCTGCGCAAGCCATGGCCAAAGCGGTCGCCCATGTCCGCGCGCACCTTGGCGGAGCGCCGATTCCCATCCTGCCGAAGCTTCCGGTGACTCCTCCGAACGAAGGGGTGTTCGGCGACCGGATGATCGCGTTGGCCCGGGAACTTTCGGCGCCGCCGGTCTTGGAAAGGTTCCGCGCCTGGATCACGGAGACTCCCGACGTCGAACTCACCCACATCCGCCCCAAGGCCGTGGCGCGGCTTTGGAACGAAGACTCCTGGGACACGCTTCGCACGCTGCTGCGGGCGACCCATCATGGCCTGCTGCAGTTCCGCTGGGAGGTTCTCTGCCCGAACTGCCGCTCCAGCCGACAACCGCGAACGATCAGCCTGAGCACCCTTCGACGCGAGGCCCACTGCGACGTCTGCGGAATCAACTACGACGGCGAACTGGACAAGTCGGTCGAACTCAAGTTCTCGGTCCATCCCGGAGTGAAGAAGATCCCGGACCAGACCTTCTGCCTGGCCGGACCCGGCGGCAAACCCCACGTCGTCGCGCAATGGCTGCTGGCTCCGGGTGAAGAACGCGCGGTTCATTGGCCGGCCGGTTTGTCCGGGCTGCGCCTCAAATCGCCGCAGGTCCGGCAGCCGTTTCCGCTCAAGGACGCATTCGGGAAATCACCGGTCACGATCGTCGCCGCCAAGGAAGGATTCACGGCGGACGATCCAGTCCGGGACGGCGATACCGTTCTGCGCAACCCGAACCCGTTCCCAGTCCAGATCTCCCTCGAACAGATCGCCTGGGATGACGACATCCTCACCGCCGCCGCCGCGACCAACTGGCAGGTCTTCCGCGAGCATTTCGCCGCCGAAGTGATTTCGCCGGACGAACAGGTCGTCGTCGGCGAGCAGGTCGTGCTCTTCACGGACCTGAGGGGTTCCACCGCGATGTATCATGCGCTGGGCGACGCCCGGGCCTACGCCCGGGTGCGCGACCACTTCTCGGTGCTCCGCAACGCGATCGAACGGCACCACGGCGGCATCGTGAAAACCATCGGCGACGCCGTCATGGCCGTGTTCAGCAATGTCCCCGATGCCTTCAGCGCGCTCGAAGCCATGTTCGCCGGAATCCAAACGGCGAACGCGACGATGCCGGAGAACGAGAGGCTGGTCCTCAAGGCCGGGCTTCATGCCGGGCGGTGTCTCGCGGTGAACGCCAACGAGCGCCTCGACTACTTCGGCACCGCCATCAACCTCGCGGCGCGGCTCGTCGACTGCTCGCGCGGAGGCGAAGTCGCGATCTCGGACGACGTCTTCAGCAGGCCGACTCTGCGGAGCCATCTGGGTTCCCGGATATTTTCGGCGACACCCGTCCAACTGGTTCCGAGGGGCTTCACCGAGCCGATCGGCGTCTGGCTCTTGCCGATGACGGATGCAGGAAACTGAAAACAGGTCTTGCAAAGAAAACGGATTGCCTTAGCTATTTGCAACGCGTTTCGCGAGCGTAGCTCAGCCTGGTAGAGCGTCACCTTGCCAAGGTGAATGTCGAGAGTTCGAATCTCTTCGCTCGCTCCATTTCAACCCCGCT
>JAYUUX010000598.1:0-11810 GCA_043754645.1 Verrucomicrobiales bacterium
CCGACGGGGAGCCTGTCGGAAGCGAGTCCGGCATGGCCGAACCGATGGGATCGATGACCACTATGCGGTCATAGGGACCGCAGTTCACCGCGGCCACGAGATCGAGTCTGGTTCCAAGTTTCCGGTCGAGCGTGCGGAGAAGACCCAACGGACCGATCAACGCGAAACGCGTCTTCGGCTCCTTCAGCAACGTCGCGACGGCCTTGAGCGTGACCTCCGGTCCGATCCCCGTGATGTCCCCGACTGTGATTCCGATCATGGACGATTCACTCCAGCTTGCCGGCATACTCCGCGATGGTGACGGCCATGCCGTCGATGATTTCCCGTCCTGAAGGTTTGCCCGCGCCCCCCGAGTAGTTGTTTAGGAGCAGCGAAAATGCAACCCGCTCCTTGCCGGCCGTCGTGACGTAGCCGGAAAGCGATGCGACGTGGGAAAGCGCGCCGGTCTTGGCCGTGACATTGCGCTCACCGGCCGTCCCCTTGAACCGGCTCCGCAACGTGCCGTCGACTCCGCCGACCGGCAGCGAATCGACGAACGCCTTGGACTGCGGATGCGTGGCCATGTGCCGCAGCAACGACACGACCGCGTCCGGGGTGATCAACGCCGTGCGCGACAGGCCGGAGCCCTCCTCGAGATGCATGTCCGAAGCCTTCACCCCGGCAACGTTCAGGAAGCTCCTCAATTCTCGCGCTCCCAGGGTCTCGGTCGTCACCATCGGCGAATCCTCCCGCAGGATCCTCCGCCCCGCCTGCAGAAGGAGCAGCTGTGCGTAGAGGTTCTGCGACGGCTTCATCATCCCCTTCACCAGCTCGCCCATGGGCTTCGAGGTCGTGAAGGCGATCTCCTTCCAGTTCGGGTTCAACGGCGCGACATCGCGGTCGAGGCTGCCCATGGAGCGCGGCGGTTGGTCGACGGTGATGCCCCGCGCCGCGAGGGCCGCCTTGAGCTGAGTGACGAAGAACAACGCCGGATTGGAGAGAGTGGCCGCGTCGCCTGTGGAAACGCCAACCGGCAACGAGCCGTGGACGTAGACGATGTTCCGGCCCAGCGCCCGGTGGAGTTCGATGGCGCTCCGGCCGCCTTTCGCGACTGTGATGGCGCGGTTGCTGAAGGAGAGATAGGACGTCTCGGGCTTGAGCGTGAGCTGGACGGGATCGCCCGGCTTAGTGCCGCCTTTGGCCACGAGGTCGACGACGTTGTCCTGCAGCGTAAGCGCCGAGACCTCGGCGCCGTAGTAGTATTGGAGATCGTCGGTGGTCCACGAACTGCCATAGGGCGGCGTGCGAAAGAAGCTGTCGTCGCCGACCAACGCGCCCGTGATCCGCTTCACGCCCGCCTTGGCGAAAGCGTCGACCATCGGGGCGAGAGCCTTGGAGTAGTCCCCTTCGTTGAAGCGGGCCGACATGGAGAAATCGCCGCGGCCGTAGACGACGACGTCCCCCGCCACCACGCCGTCCGCATCGGGCAATCCAGCGGCGAATACGGAAGTGCGGATGCGGAAATCGGGGCCGAAGCGGTCCAAGGCCAGCGCGCCGGTGAAGAGCTTGTTGTTCGACGCCGGCTTGCGGAGCGCGGACGGCTCGTGCGCAAAGATCGTCCGGCCGGAATCGAGCGCGACAACCTTCACTCCAAGCGCCGCCTGGCGCAGATGCGGCTGCGTCGCCTGCGAAGCCAGCCTGGCCACCAGCTCGGGCAAAGTCCGGAGCGGGGCATTCGTCGTCGCGGCCCGGGCTCCGCCGGTCGACAGCAAGCCCGAGACGACGAGGGCGACGGCCAACGGTATTCCCCGGCGACCGGTTGAGGTGAAGACGGAGTTCCATGCCATGGCCGGAGGATGTTCCGCCACAGAACAGGCTTTGCAACAACGCACCGCGGTGCCGACTCTTCGGCCGTGGAAATGCCGCGAATCGATCCGCCCGACGCCCACCGCCTGAACGCCGCCATCGGCTGGGCGGAGCTCGGGCTTCATGCCGACGCCATTTCCGAACTGGACAGGCTTCCGCGGGCGTTGCTGGGACATCCGCAGGTGCTGGATGTCCGCTGGAAGGTCCATGCCCTCGCCAAGGACTGGGAGTCGGCGCTCGTCGCATCCCGGGCCCAGGTCCACGTCGCCCCCGACGAGGTGAGCGGCTGGATCAACCAGTCCTACACCCTGCACGAAATGAAACGGACCGGAGAGGCCTTCGACGCTCTCTCCGCGGTGGCCGCGGAGTTTCCCGAGGAAGGCACCATCCCCTACAACCTCGCCTGCTACACCTGCCAGTTGGGCCGGCTCGAAGAAGCGCGTTTCTGGTTGAACGAGGCCCGTCGCCTCATCGGCAGGGATGCTCTGCGGAGGATGGCGAAGGACGATCTGGACCTGAAACCTCTTCGGTCCGAGCTCTAGTGGGCCGCTGCCGGATTACTCCTTCGGGAGGAAGAACCCGCGCTGTTTCTCGGTGATCGGCAGGCCGAGGCGGTCGAGGACCTTCAGCATGTCCTCCCAGACTTTCCGCTTTTCGCTCAACGCCTGGTTGCGCAGCAGAAACGCCGGGTGATACGTCGGCATGACGGGGATGCCACGAAAGGTCTGCCAGCTTCCGCGCAGCTTCATGATGCCGGTGAAGTTCCCGAGCAGGCCCTCGACCGCCGTGCCGCCCAGCGCAACGATGACCTTCGGTTTGATCAGCTCGATCTGCGCGAGCAGGTAGGGCGAACACGTCTTCATTTCGTCCAGCGTCGGCTTGCGGTTGCCGGCTGTTTCGCCCGGGGTATCGGGCCGGCACTTCAGGATGTTGGCGATGTAGACCGTCTGCCGGCTGAGACCCATCGTTTCGATGATCTTGGTGAGCAGTTGGCCGGCCTTGCCGACGAACGGTTCGCCCTACGCATCCTCATCGGCTCCGGGCGCTTCGCCGACGAACATCAGCGGCGACCGGATGTCGCCCACGCCGAAGACGACGGACTGGCGGGCGGCGGCGAGGTTGGGGCAACGCACACAGGCCAAGGCCTTCTCGCGGAGCTGGGCCATCGCTTCATCGAGCGACTCGGGCACCACCCCGAGGATGGCCGTCGCCGCGGACACGCCTGACGAGGTTGTCTGAGCAGTGGCAGGAGCGGCGGCGAAACGCGGCTTCGCCAGTTCAGGACGGACTTCAATCCGAGGGCCGGCAGAAGCGACCGCCGGCTTCACCGTCGAAGCGATAGGAGCCGCCGCAACTGGGCCCGCGAGGCCGGCGAGGGTCTCGGTTTCGACTTGGACAAAGCTCGAACCACGGGCTTTCAGCGCCTCCAAGTGGTGGATCGTGCTGTCGAGAAGCTGACGATAGGCGTCGGTCACCCGGGGAGCTTAGGAGCCGGTTTCTGCGCAGGCAATCATGCGGCTCGAATGGGGCGATTTGAACTGCCTGCAGCCGCTTCTCAGAAATGAGTGACGCAAATTGGGCAGATTGTTTCCCGGCCGTCATCTTTTCGACGCAGGCGCCGGCCAATCTCGGTGGCATAGGGGCTGCGGCCCTTAAGCCGGCGCGTAAGCGTCGTCCGCAATCCCAAGAACCTTGAGGCCGGGTAGGAACCAAAAACTACCACCACCAAACCCGGGGCCACCGCTCAAAACTACTTCAACGAGCCTGCCCGGTCTTTTGGTTCTTGGGATTGTCCCTTCAGCTTCCGAGCCGCGCGAGCGATGTCTTCAGCTTCTTCTCCACTTCTGCCTGCCGCTCCTTCGTCTCCAGCTTCCGGCCATCGCGTTCCGTGACGTAGAAGCTGTCGATGGCGGCGCCTTTCTCGGTGCAGATCTTCGCGAGGGTGATGTCGAGATCGAGGGCGTTCAGGGTCTGGCTGATGAAGTAGAGAAGCCGGATCCGGTCCTCGGTCTCGATGTCGATGATGGTCTTGGTCTCGGAGGTCTGGTTGTCGAATCGTATGACCGTCGGCATCTTCTCCAGCGCCTGCTTGCGGAACGGCGAGCGCGGAAGCTTCTGCTTCATGATGATCTCGTGCAGGTCGACGTCCTCGCTGTTCAGCGTCTTGGTGATCAGCTCCTCGAAGCGCTCGCGCTCCTCCTTCTTGGCCAGGGTTCCGGCCTTGGCATCGGTGACGAAGAACTCGTCCAGCACGATGCCGTCCGTCCTGGAAAAGATCTCCGCGCCCAGGATGTTCAGGCCAGAGGCGGTCAAGGCACCGCAGATCTTGCTGAAGAGTCCGGCGCGGTCCCAGGTGCAGATCTGCATCGTGGTGAAGCCGCGGTCCGGTTCGTTCCGCCAGGCGACGACGGGCGACAGGGCCTGGTCCACCTCGTCGAGCTGGTGGTGCATGAAGCGGTGCACGAGCCCGAGGTGGGAGGCGATCTCCTGGGGCGACTGGATGACGTAGTAGTAGCGGGGAAGGTTCCGGAAATGGGCCTCGAGCTCGTCCTCCTGGAACGTGCGCGGAACGAGTGAACGCACCTCGTTCTGGAGCATCTCGCGCTGGCGGGCTTCGGCCCGGATGAAGTCGGTGCCCTCGACAAGCATCTGGTGCGTGCGCCGATAGAGCGTCCAGAGCAGCGAGTCCTTGAAGCTGCTCCACAGCTGGTCGCTCGTGCCCATGGAGTCGGCGAAGGTATGAAGCGTGAGCATCTCCAGGTTGTCCGCGTTCTGCACCTGGTCGGCCACGTGGCGGATCACCGTCTGGTCCTCAAGATCGCGACGCTGGGAAACCTGAACGAGCAGGAGGTGCTGCTCGATGATGAGGCGGAGACGGTGCGTGGATTCACCGTCCAGGCCGAGCCGGCGGCCCACCTTGATGGCGAGTTCGCCGCCCACGAGCTCGTGCTTGCCCGTGTGGTAGGCCTTTCCGGAATCGTGCAGGAGCAACGCGAGGTAGAGGATCCATGGCTTCTCCACGAGGTTCAGGATCTCCGTGTAGTTCTTGTAGGGCGCCTCCTTCGCCTCCCACACCTGGTCGAGCTTCTGCAGGCACACGAGCGTGTGCTCGTCCGCGGCATACTGGTGGTAGAACTCGTGCTGGACGAGGCAGGTGAGCTTGCCGAACTCGGGCAGGAATTTTCCGATGAACCCCACCTCGTGCATCATGCGGAGCACGGGCGCGACATTGCCGCGCTGGTTGAGGATCTCGAGGAACGTGTCGCGCACGCCCTGATCGGCGAGGAAGCTGCGTTCCACCAGCGACAACGAATTCCGGATAAGCTGGGCCAGCTCGGGACTGAGTCGAAGGCCGCGCTGCTGGGCGTGGAGGAACGCCCGCATCATCCGGCGTGGCTGCTCGATGAAGATCCGGTTGGAACCGGCATGGATCTCCCCGTCGAGAAACTTGAAGCCGTCGACCAACTGCTCCCGCTGCAATCGGCGGCGTTGGTCGAGCAGGCTGCGGAACTTCGGCAGCAGGCCCTTGGCCGGATTCAGCGCGAGGCGTTGCTCCAGACCGCGGGTGATGTGGTCGATCGACCGCACCGCGAGGTAATAGTCGCGCATGAACGCCTCCAGACGGCGGTTCGGCGAACGGTCGGCGTAGCCCAATCCCAACGCGACGGCCGGTTGCAGCTGGCGCACGAGCACGTCGCTGGACTTGGCGGCCTGGTAGTGAAGTTCATTGCGGGTGCGCAGGAGAAAGTCGTAGGCGGCGGAGAGCTGCTTGCGCTCGAGCTCGCTGATCATCTCCTTCTTCTCCAAGTCCTCCAGGGACCTGGTGCGGTGCCGGAAGAAGGTCATCCAGACGAGGTTCTGGTAGTCGCGCAGACCGCCGCAGCCGTTCTTGATGTTCGGCTCCTGCATGAAGGGGAAGTTGCCGTGTTTGGCCCGCCGCGTGGCCTGGTCTTCGAGACGCATCTGGCTGTATTCCGCCTCATAGCCCTCGACGCATTTCGCAACCGTCTGCTTCTGGAATTCCTTGAAGAGCTTTTCGTTTCCGAACACCAGCCGCGACTCGATCAACGACGTCTTCGACTGCATGTCCTTGTTCGCCACTTCGACCGCGTCCGCCACGGAACGCACGCTGTGGCCGACCTTCATGCCGATGTCCCAGAGCGTGTAGAGCAGGCCGTCCACCACGGCGGTCATCTCCGGCGCCGGCTGCCCCTTCTTCACGAGAGAGCCGTCGTGGAGGAACATGATGTCGATGTCGCTGAACGGATTCAGCTCGGCTCGGCCGTATCCGCCGATGGCGACCAGCGTGAAGCCGGGGACCTTCCGGCCCGGGATCTCGGGACTGGCAGCGAGGACGCCGTTCAGGATGTGGCGGATCAGCTCGTCGACGAGGGTCGCGCGGGCGTTGCAGACGACGCGCCCGTCCGCGCCGGCGCGGTGGACGATCTTGAGGCGCGCGGTCTCCACCTTCAGGAAGTTCCTGTAGCGGGGCAGTTCCTGAAACGGCAGTCGACCGGGCGGGAGCGCCAGCCTTTCGGCGGCGCTGGCCCGGATTTTTTCCAACAACATCGGCATCCGGGTGCGGACGCTATTCGAGCGGCTCGGTGCGGGGCAATGATTGGCTGCCGGAAGTCGTCAGGCGTTGAACTGGAGATCGTGCAAACGGCCGTAGGCGCCGTTGAGCGCGAGCAGTTCGGAATGTTTCCCGGATTCCACGATCCGCCCTTCGTCCATCACGACGATCAGGTCGGCGTTCACGATGGTCGACAGGCGATGGGCGATGCAGAGCGTGGTCCGGCCGCGCATCAGCACCTCGAGCGCCGCTTGCACGGCGCGTTCGGATTCGGTGTCCAAGGCGCTGGTGGCCTCGTCGAGGATGAGGATCGGGGCGTTGCGCAGGATGGCCCGGGCGATGGCGATGCGCTGGCGTTGGCCGCCGGAAAGCTGGGATCCACGCTCACCGACCGGCGTGTCGTAGCCTTGCGGTTTCTCCAGGATGAACTCGTGGGCGAAGGCCGCCTTGGCCGCGGCTTCGATCTCCTCGCGGGTCGCTCCGGGACGTCCGAGGGCGATGTTGCCGGTGACCGTGTCGTTGAAGAGCACGATGTCCTGGCTCACCACCGCGATCTGTTCCCGCAGCGACTTCGTGGAAACGTCCCGCAGATCGACTCCACCGATGGTGATCGCGCCCTGCTGCGGATCGTAGAAACGCAGCAGCAGACTGCTGACTGTCGTCTTGCCGGAACCGCTCTTGCCGACGAGCGCGATCTTCTGTCCCGGGCGGATCGTCAGGTCGAAGTCGATCAACGCGGGCTTCGACGGATAGCTGAACGAGAGCTTTTCGAAACGGATCACCGCCCCGGCCGCCTTGAGTTCCTTCGGCGATGTCGGCTCAGGCAAATCTTCGCCCAGAGCCATCAGTTCGAAGACGCGTTCGCTGGATGCGCGCGCCTGTTCCAACTGGCCGGGCAGGCGGCTGAGTTCCTTGATCGGTTTGTAGAGCGAAACGATCGCGAGGACGAATTGGAGGAAATCCCCCGGCGTCTTCTTGTCCACCAGCGCGACGTAGATGAGCACCAGCGCCACGCCGATCGCGCCCATGACCTCGACCAGGGATCCGGGCACTTCCAGCGACCGCACGATGCGCATGTAGTGGCTGATGAACCGACCCGTCGACGCCTTGAAGCGCGCCAGCATCGTCTCCTCCAGATTGTAGGCCTTCACCATGCGATGGCCGGAGAACGTCTCCTGCATCAGCTCGGTCAGCTCGGCGAAGTTCTCCTGCAGTTTCTTCGTCGATTTGCGGACCTTGCGGCCGTAGATCGCGACGGGCGCGATGCACAAAGGAAGCACGATCAGCGAAATGAGCGTGAGCTTCGGCTGCTTGGCCAACAACACGGCGACCAAGGCGATGACCGTGGCCGGGCCCACGACGATGACCGGCAGGATTCCCGTGATGGCCTTGGTCAGCGAGTAGGTGTCGTTGCTGATGCGCGAGATGAGTTCGCCCGTGTTCGTGGAATGGTAGAAGCCGACGGAGAGCCGCTGGAGTTTGTCGAATAGCCGGACGCGGATGTCGCAGACCGAACGGATGGCGACCCATTGGAGCAGGTAGAAGTTCAGGTAGGCCGAGACAACCTGGAAGAACATCAACACCGGAATCACCAGGATCATCAGGACTTTGCCGGCGTCACTGGAAGGCGACGGCGCCGACTTCAGCAGCGAGACCGCCCATCCGGCCGCGCCCCGCAGGAACTCGGGCATCGCGGAGGCTTTCGCGAGTGCGCTCGTCTCCTCGCCGGCCGCGAAGACCACGTCCATCACCTCCTTGACCCAGATCATCAACGCGGCGGAAGCCAGCGCCACGAAGAGCCCGAAGAACAACCCGAGGATCAGCCGTCCGCGGTAGGGCCGGGTGAACGACAGGAGAGTTTTGAGGAATGCCGCCATGCTGCGATGAAACCGTGCGCCAGACACTTCCACCGCGGCCAGCAATTTCGCGTTTGCGGTGGTGTCGATGACCCGGCGCGATCGGGCGTCGTGTTCCGGCCGGGATCCGATCCGGAGGTCAGCGGCCGTCCCGGCCTATCGGCAATGTGATGATGAAGCGGGTGCCTTCGCCCGGTTTCGACTCGATCCGGACGTTGCCCCGGTGCGTTTCGATCACGCGCCCCACGATGGCCAGGCCGAGGCCGTTTCCCCTGGCTTTGGTCGTCTGCAGGAGGGAGGTGAACGCTTGCTGCTGCTGCAGTTCGGTCATTCCCTCCCCGGTGTCGGTGAACTCGACGACGACCGAGGGCGTTTCACCGGCGGATGTTTCCTGGACCCGCGAAGTGATCCTGAGGAGACCGCCGTGGGGCATCGCCTCCACCGCGTTAAGGGTCAGGTTGAGAAATGCCTGCTCCAGCTGGGCGGCGTCGGCCTCAACCAGCGGAAGCCCGGGATCGAGCTGGCGTTCGAGCTTGATGCCGTGGTTGCGCAGCTTGTGCCGGGTGAGCAGGCCGAGGTCCTCGATGAGCTCGTTGAGGTTGACCGTCTCCAGCTTCGGTTCCGAATTGCGCGCGAAGTCGAGGATCTGCTCCACGATGCGGTTCAGCAGGTCCATCTTCTGGCCCATGATCTCCACGTCGCGGCTGCGCGGATCCGTCTGGGGAAACCGCAGGTCGAGGGAGTGGAAGAGCATCTTCATCACCGTGAGCGGATTCCGGATCTCGTGCGCGACCTCCGCGGCCAGCAGGCCGAGCGCGGAGAGCTTTTCATTTTGCCGGAGCTGCTCCTCCACATCGACGATGCGCTCGTAGAGCCGGGCCTTCTCGATGGCGATGGCGGAAAGCTCGGCCATCGCACTGAGGATCCGGACCTCCTGGTCGGAGAAGCTGTGCGGCTTGCCTGTGTAGACGCTGAGGGTGCCGATGGCTTCGCCGCCGAAGATGAGCGGGACGCTGAGCAACGACACAAGGCCTTCCTCGCGCGCGATGTCGACATTCTGGTAGCGCCCGGACACCTGCACGTTCTCCACCTGGAGCGGCTTCTTCCGGCGCACGACGATCCCGAGCATGCTGTCCGACGTGCTCAACCGGCCCTTGTTCACATAACGTTCACCCGCGCCATGGTGTGCCCGCAGGTCCAGCCACTCGCCGGTCCCGTCGAGCATCATGAGCGAACACATGCTGGCATCGACCAATTGCGCCGCCTCGCGGGTCACGACGCTCAGGGCTTCGTCGAGGCTCAGGGTGGAATTGATCGTGCGGCTGACGCTGACCAGCGTCTCGAACAGGCGGGCCTTGAGGCGGAGCTGTTCGTAGAGCCACGTGTTCTCGATGACGCGCGTGACCTGGAGCGCGAGGATCTCGAGCAGTTCCTGGTCGGCCGCGCTGAACGCGTCGGAACGGTCTGAATCGACGTTGATCACGCCGCGGATCGAACCGCGGAGCTCGAGCGGGATGGCGAGTTCCGACCTGACATCCGGCCGGAGCATTACGTAACGACGATCCGAGGTGACGTCGCCGACACGGGCGGGTTTACCGGTGCGGGCTACCCAGCCGGTGATTCCTTCGCCGACTTTGAGCCGCAGTTCCGAAGCGTCGCCGGGCAAGCCGGAGGAGGCCTGGATCTCGAGGAAGCCCGTGGTGGGATTGACCAGCGCGATCGAGCCGCTGCCCGCGCGCACGATTCGGACGGTCTCGTCGACGATCGACTGCAACGCCTCCTGGGGTTCCAGGGTCGCGTGGATGATCTCGCTGACACGATACAGCTGGGTCAGCCGCTCGTGCCGCTCGCGGAGTTCCCGGAGTTCGTCGCTCACGCCGGCAGCTTGGGAAGCGTGCGGCCCGCTGCCAAGCGCCGACGCGGGTTGCCCGCACCAAAGTAGAAAAACAAGAAGCCGGACATTGCTGTCCGGCTTCCTCTAATGCTGACGGCCTGGCTCAAGCCTTCTTCTTCATCCAACCGGGCACGACTTCGTTGCTCCAGATGTCGGCGATCTTCTGGCGCTTGCGGACCACATCGGCCTTCTTGCCATGGACCAGAACTTCGGTCGGCAGGCTGCGGGTGTTGTAGTTCGAGCCCATGACCGAGCCGTAGGCGCCGGCGCTGAGCAGCGCGAGGGTGTCGCCTTCGCCGACCTTTTGGAGCGGGCGGTCCTTGCAGAAGTAGTCGCCGGATTCGCAGATGGGCCCGACGACATCGGAGGAGATCGTGGGCGCCTTGGCGTTGCGCTTGAGCGGGACGATCTCGTGGTAGCTGTCGTAGAAGGCCGGGCGGATGAGGTCGTTCATCGCCGCGTCGACGATGACGAAGTTCTTCTTGCCCGTCGTCTTGACGTATTCGACGCGGGTGACGAGCGCGCCGGCGTTGCCGACCAGGAAGCGGCCGGGTTCGAGCAGGATCTTCAAACCGAGCGGCTGGAGCAGCGGCACGAGCGTGGCGGCGTAAGTCGCGGGCGTGAGGATTTTCTTTCCTTCCGGCGTGGCCCACCAAGCCGGATCGGCGCTGGCGAGAGCGGGGTTGTAGACGATGCCGATGCCGCCGCCGATGCTGAAGAACTCGAAGCCGTAACGGGCGGACAGGTTCTTCACCAACGGGACGACCTTCTGCACCGCCGCCTCGAAGGGCTTCACGGATGTGAGCTGCGACCCGATGTGCATCTGGAGGCCGCGCAGCTTGATGTTCTTCAGCTTGGAGGCGCGGGCATAGACGCCCTCGATGTCCTCGAAGGCGATGCCGAACTTGTTCTCGTAGGTGCCGGTCGTGATCTTCGCGTGGGTGCCGGCGTCGATGTTCGGATTAACGCGCACGGCGATGGGCGCGACCTTCTTGAGCTTGGCCGCGACGCGGTTGATGCGCCGGAGCTCGGGCTCGGACTCCACGTTGAAGCTGTAGATGCCCTTCCTGAGCGCGAAGGCGATTTCCTCCTCGGTCTTGCCGACACCGGCGAAGACGCACTTCTTCGGGTCGCCACCGGCGGCGATGACGCGCTGGAGTTCGCCGGCGCTGACGGTGTCGAAGCCGCCGCCGAGATTGGCGAAGAGGCGGATGACGGCCGCGTTCGAGTTGGCCTTCATCGCGTAGCAGACGAGGTGGTCGAGCGGCGCGAGGGCGGAATCGAGCTTGGAGAAATGGTCCGTCAGCGTGGCCGCCGAATAAACGTAGAGCGGCGAGCCGTGCTCTTTCACGAGCGCTTCGATCGACGCGCCTTCGCAGAACAGTCTGTCACCGACATAACGGAAACTATGCATGGCCGGGGAGTAAAGGGGGCTCGGGAGCGAGTTCCAAGTTTCAAGTTCAGGACCCGATCCGTGGAAACAAAAAACCCGCCGGAGTTGATCCGGCGGGTTGGTGAAATTGGATTCCGCTCAGTCGGCCAGAATCTTGGCGCGCTGGGTATGATACTCGCGGGGCGTGACCTCGTCGTTGAGGTAACGGCGCGTAAGCTCGGCCAGCTTGCCTTCCTTGGTGGTCGGCGC
>JAYUUX010000599.1:0-3608 GCA_043754645.1 Verrucomicrobiales bacterium
CGCACGCACTTCGTCGGCCAGGTTCTGCTGGCCCGGGATCACCACCTGCTCCGCCCCCATCGCGAGCGCGAACGGCCGGCGGGCCGCAGCGAGATCGACCGCCATGACCCGCGCGCCGTTGGCCCGCAGCAATGAGGTCACCAACAGTCCGATCAATCCCTGCCCAAGGACCAGGATCCGTTCCCCGATCGTTGGTTCCAACTGCCGCACGGTTTGGAGCACGATGCTCACGATCGTCGTATAGGCCGCCTGCCAATTCTCCACTCCGGCCGGCACGGGTGCGGCGAGCATATCGGGAACGGCCACGTATTCGGCGTGGAACGCACACTCGGCCCCGCCGATGGCGACGTTGTCCCCGATACGGAAACGAGTGTTGGCCGGATCGACGGCCTCCACCACGCCCGCGGCGGAGTAGCCGAGCGGCGTGGGAGTCTCCAGACGGTTGCGGACTTTCTCCAATGCGGACCGCCAGCCGAGGTTCCGCGCCGTTTCGAGGACCTTGCGGACCTGGTCCGGCCGCGCCTTGGCCTTTTGCAGGAGATTCATCTTGGCCTGCTCGACCTTCATCTTTTCCGTGCCCACGCTGATCACCGAGTGGGTCAACCGGACAAGCAGGCCCCCAGGCGGAGCGGTGGGCATGGGAACGTCCTGAAGCTCCAGCCGGCCGTCCTGGTATTGCGCGATCTGTTTCACGATTGGGCGGAAGGTTGTGCGGGCCGCCAAGCCGAATGTCAAACCGGGCGCACGGTTGGATCTGGGATCGGTTCTAATGCCGGAGTTTGGAAACAATCCACCGGTGTTTCCCGCGGGTGGTTTTCTCGGTTTCCGCCACCTCGCGCAGGGTCACCACGAAATCATCGCCCAGCTTGCGCCGGACTCCCGCCTCGATCGCCGCCAGCCGGGACCGGTCGAA
The DNA here is from genome assembly GCA_043754645.1 of Verrucomicrobiales bacterium. Classification (GTDB taxonomy): domain Bacteria; phylum Verrucomicrobiota; class Verrucomicrobiia; order Limisphaerales; family CANJSG01; genus CANJSG01. The sequence continues at coordinate 914 of JAYUUX010000599.1, forward strand.
ACGGGGCCCGGGAACGTAGCGGAACTCCGTCACCCCCTGCTCCGCCTGGAAGAACTGCACCGCATAGAGGTCGTCGAAGATCCCGTCGTGCATGTTGAATGCGGTGAGGGAAATCCGCCGGCCAGTCGCGGTCACCAGAAACTCCTGCTCACGCCCGTCCACCGCCGAGGCCGCCGGCCACGGGAACTCCAGTTCGCCGTCGGTGCGCGGGTCGGCGAGACGGACATAGTCGCCCGTGCGGTAACGGATCAACGGCATCGCGAGATTGTGGAAGCTCGTGCCGATCACTTCGCACAAGCCGTCTTCGTTGACGGGTCCGAACTCGGTGAAGCCATAGGTCGGCCAGAAGTAGAACAGGTCCGAGGTCCGCCCCTCGCCCGCCAGGACCGCCCGTTCGCTGTGGCCATACCAGCGGTAAACCCGGCACTTGAAGACGCGTTCGAGCAACCGCTTCTGCGGAAGGGTCAGCCTCTCCGAACCCGCCAGCAATCCGCGCAAGGGCACGTGCCACGTCTGCCCGGCGCGTTCGAGGAACTCCGCCAACTGCAACGCCGCGCTCGGATAGGCGTGCAGCAGGTCCGGTTTGAAGCGTTCGATGGCCGCGACGTATTCCGGCAACCGCTCCTCGGTCAGGTGATACGACGAGAGCATGAGCCAGTCGCGGGTGGCATCGTAGCTAGCGATCTTCCCGCCGGACCTGTCGCTGGTGACGTGTCCGCGGATCACCGCGAGGCGCGCGCCGTCGAAATAGCCCGCGCGTTTCCATTGCGCCTCAAGGAAGGCCTGCTCCTTCGGGCGGCTGACTCCCTTCTCCAGATAGAATCCCACCGGCACACCGGTCGATCCGCCGGTGGTGATGTAGAGCCGCTGCTTCTTGGACACGGCGGATGAGACCATGGACTCGCGGTGTTCGAGCAGGTCCTGCTTCGTGAGCAGCGGACATTCGGACAGGTCTTCCGTGCTCTTGAGCAGCTCGGGACGAAAGCCCGCCTTGGCAAATCGTTCCTGGTAGAATGGGCAGTAGTTGCCGGCCTGGATCAGGGTCTGGCGAAGGTGTTTGACCTGATAGTCCCGGATCTCATCCGGAGTCCAAGTCTCGACATCCTGCGTCAACTGCCGGAATTCCGCATACCTCGCTCCGAGACGGAAGCCCGTTGGAAGCTGGCGATACGTCCAGCCGATGGCGCGCTTGAGCCCCTGCGGCATCCGCTCGTAAACCGACAGCAGCGGATAAAGTTTGTCCTCCAGACTCATGGTGCAACCGCGGGGCCGCGTTTCTCGATCGCGCCGACCCAGCCGAAGTGGGGCCGGAAGTGATGGGTTCCGGAAATCTGGTCCAACCCGCCGTTCCACTCCGCCTTGTTGGAAACAACCCGGATGTCGGACGCACCGAAATCAACGAAGCTCAACTGCTTCATTTCGAAACAGCCCTTGAGCATGCGGATCCGCCGCCAATCAAAGCCCATGATCGTGGCGGCCACGCAGTCCACCGCCGCCGGGTGGCTGCCGGCAATGATCACTCCGGAAGCGACGGCATCCGGAGCCATCGGCCCGTTGCCTTCTCCGCCGACGATCCCATCCACTACGGCTAGGTAGCGCAGGGGTTTGGTGCGGCGGTTCCCGGAGCCATCGTAGAAAAAGAGGCACTTGTTCAGGTCCAATACCATCCGCCAGCACGTGTCATTGCCGTGCCAGTTTCCCGAACGGACCACCTTCTGGGTGTCGCCGAAGACGAGCCGTCCCACCTTCTTGAGCGGAACGAAAAGACGGGAAAGTCCGGGCCGGTTCTTGAGCCATCGTTTCGCCGTCCCCATCCACGAATGCTCCAGCTTCGCCTTGGTGGTCGCGGCCGGAAACTGGTCGCCCCCCTTGTCCGGAGTTCCTTCCGTGTGATGCGGCAGCCAGTTCTTGTTGGCATTGATGCCAACCAGATTCTTGAGGGCGCAGGTCACGCCCACTTTCTTGTGGGTCTTGAGCTTGGGGATGTTGATCAGGACATCCGCATCCATCGGTGTCCGGCACAGCATGTATTCATGCGTCTCCCCGGCGTGGCGCGAATTGGTCTCCGCCATGTCGTAGCTGGCCCCGTAGAGCTGGCCACAACCGGAGAATCCCACGAACTGGCTGGCGGCATTGAGACGCACATGGGTGCTGCCCAGCGGGTCTCCTGGCAATTGGGTCTTCGCCACCGTGACGCCGTCCACCGCGGTCCACTCTTCGGGCCGCAGGTCCAGCAGTTCGATGGTCACTCCGGGAAACTCGTTCCGACAACGCGCCACCATCTCGTCCAATCGGCAATAGGCCCGGAGCGTGGCGAACGAGGAGTCCGTCTGCGGCGCATCGCAGATGACGATCGAGCCGCGGCCCTGCAAACGCGGAGCCACCCACCGGATGACGCCCTCGATTACCGCGGGATGGGTCACGACATGTTCCCACTGGCCCGGCCCAGGACGCCGCTCGTCATGTTCCTTGACCCAGTTGGGCTTGAGCACGACGCGGTCGCCGGGCCGAACCGACGAATGGTCCAAATCGAAGCGGTTCAAAGCCCGTGCGACCATGTCGATGACGCCATCAGCCGAGCCGTAGGAGGCCGCCCCGTGTTCGACTGAGACCGACGCATTCAACGTGCTGCCCGAAAACATTGCCCCAGTGTTCACCGATTCGACCTGTCCAGTTCAAGCCATGCCTTCGCGAA
>JAYUUX010000600.1:0-10528 GCA_043754645.1 Verrucomicrobiales bacterium
GCGGGTGGAGCGCAGATCATGGACAACAGCGGCTACTTCAACATTGGAAAGCGGAACTACGAGGCGTTGACCAAAATGCTCAATGACCACGGGCTCCAAGTCCATGCCGAGCAGGTCGGCGGCATGGTCAACCGCACGATGTATCTCAACCTCGCCACCGGTGATGTCCGCCTGAAGGTTTCAGGCCAGCCCCAGGAGATTTTCCTATGCAAGAGCTAGATGAATTCATCAACACGGTGAAGCAGTTGCCGCCCGCCCCGAAAGTCCTGCCGGAGCTGCTCGCGCTCCTCAACCGGCCCAACATCGACGCCAGCAAGATCGTCCGGCTGATCTCGTTCGATCCCGGCATGTCGGTCGCGGTCCTGCAGGCCACGAACTCCGCGTTCTTCGCGACCGGATCCCCGACCGCCGACATCCAGGAAGCGGTCCAGCGCCTCGGTTTCGCCCAGATCTACCAGATCGTCTGCGCGGTCACCGGCGGCAAATCCCTCGCGCCCGCCCAGCAGGGCTATGGCATCGACCGCGGCGAACTCTGGAAACACTCCGTCACGGCGGCAGTCGCGGCGCAGCTCATCGCGCGAAAGAAGGGCGAAGACGAGAACACCGTCTTCACCGCCACGCTCCTGCACGACATCGGCAAGATCGTCCTGTCCGAGGCTCTCACCAAGAAATACGACCGCGTCATCGAAGAAGTGGAGAAGAACCAGCTTTCGCTCCAGGAAGCGGAGAAAAAACTCCTCGGCGTGGAGCACGCCGAGATCGGAGGCCGCCTCCTTGCCCGTTGGAAATTTCCTTCGAACGTCGTCTCCGCGGTCTGGTTCCACCACAACCCGAAGGCGGCCGCGCCCAGCGAGAAACTGGCGGCCTACGTCTATCTCGGGGACCTTGTCGCCCACTTCATGGGACATGGCTTCGGCCATGCCGCATTCGCGATGAAGGGCCGCGCCGAGGCGCTCAGCATCCTCGAACTGGAGCCCGACGCTCTTCCGCTGCTCATGATCGAGACCTACCAGAAGATGGAGACGGTCAACGCCCTGTTCGCGCTCGCGGCCTAGGAGCCCCGGCCCACCGGCCTGGTCCATCCGGATCCCACTCCACCGATCCGGCGGGGCTCACCTGGTTTCCGGCAACCGCGCCCTGACACCCAGGCCCTCGATCAATGCGGACAGCTTCCCGAGCGACGCCTGCTCCGCCTCACCGCTGTGCATCGCCAGCACCTTTCCATCGGGCCCGACCAGGTAGATGTTGCACCTCCGTCGAACGGCGTTCATCCGTTTGGACGTCTCTCCGGTCCAGTCCAACAATGTCGGCCGCGGGTATTTCTCGCGGAATTTTTGCCGGATCATTTCCCTCATTCCGGGCGGCACGGCGGAAACATCCGCCACGGCCAGAAACGAGATCCGGTCTCCAAATCTTGCCACCAGCGGTCCAACCCAACCGTCGGTCTGCGAGGCACCGCGCTGGTCGGCCAGGGTGACGACAAGAGGCTTCGCAAAGGGCTTGGCCATCCTGAAATCGGCTCCGAACTGGTCCTTGCCGACGAACTCGCCCACCTCAGCCGGCGGCCGGTTTGTCACGGTGAGCGCCGGTTGAACGATCGGGTGTTTCTGACCGAAGGCGGACAAGGAAAGAGCCAGCGACGCGAAGAGAACCGACAGGACCCTCATCCAACCTCCTGGCTGCTTTGAGCCATCGGCAGCGCCGCCGCCGAAGAATTCGCGACGGGGGAATAGGCACGGCCCCGCCATGACTCTGATTGCCCGCGCAGTTTGCGGACCAGTGCGCTCCATTGGATGAACAACAGCCCTGCGATCCCGAACGGATGCAACAGGGCCGCCCCGATCGGCTGCTTGAATCGCAGGGCCGCAATGACGCGAACCAACAACGGGATCAGCGTCGCGCAGCAGGCCAGGAGCGTCCATCCCATGGCTCCTTTCATGGCTATGAACGGAATCAAGATCCACGGCGCCACCTGGCCTCCAAGCAAAAGCACCGTGAACGGCCCGATCAACCTGGGATGCCCCATGCCTTCGGTCGCGTTTTTACCAAGGCCACGCCACACCTCGGCTCCTGTCTGATACATCCTGACCCAGGCAAGGTCGGTGGCGTCAAACAGATCAGTTTTGAAACCATGCTTCCGGAACTGCGCGGGTAGCCGGAGGCCGTCATGAAGCGTGGCGCGAATGGCGGAATGGCCGCCGCAAGCTTCATAGTCTTCCCGTTTGGCGATGAACAACTGCCCGCAGCCGGCGGCATAGGCGGGAGCGGTCGAGGTCCTCATGCGGATGAGCGGGAGGAAACTGAGGAGAACAAAATGGATCAACGGGATGAGAAGGCGTTCCGAAAACGAGGTCGTGACTTGCCGCGGCACTCCACTTGCGAGGCTGGCTCCCGTGGATTGCATGAATGCCACCATGCGATCGATCGATCCGCGTTCTAACCGCACATCCGCGTCCACAAAGATCAACCAGGGATGGGAGGCAAGCGTGCTGAGGACATGGCAGGCATGCTGTTTGCCGCACCATCCCGACGGGAGCGGCGGTGCCTTGGAAAGGCGGACCCGGGGATCACGACGGGCAACTCCGGCGACGATCTCCCCGGTCCTATCGGAGGAATGGTCATCGAGAACCACAACTTCGAGACCGGGATTCGAGTCCGCCAAGACGGACTCCAAAGCGGCCCCGATCGCCATCTCCTCGTTGCGGGCCGGAATCAGCACCGAGACCGGTTGCCTCGTGCCCTTTGCCTTGGGACAGCGCCGATAGAGGACAAGATTTAGGAGGAACAGGCCGGCAGGGAACAACGCCAGAACAGCCACGATGACGAGAAGTGGGTTCATCGTTTTGGATCACCATGCTCCGCGACGAATCGCTGTCCACGGGACCAGGACTTCATCCGGCGCCACAGGTCGTAGACCCCTCCGATGCCGGAATCAGAACGCTGCAAAGGGATGAAAGCCGCGTCGTCACCCCGCTGCACCTCGCGAGCCAACCGGTCCTGCGACTGCGTCAGCGCCCCTTCGAGAAATGAATTCCATCCATCCGCCGAGTCCACGGTGGCGCCGACGTCGGATTTCCGGATCCACGGACCAAACCGGACGGCCACCTCCGGTTTCCGTTCGGCGCCAAAGCTGAAATCCAACGCCAATGGCACGAGAACCACATCGTTGGTCCGATGCACGAGATGCGCCAGACCCGGTTCAAACACAACCGGCCTGGAACGTTGATCCACAAACCGCCCCTGGGGAGTCAGCCACAGCATTGAGTCGCCTTGGGCAAGAATCGCCCCACCCGTCCGCAGGAATTGGACGGCTCCGCGGGGAGTCCCCTGCTCCACCCCGAAAAATCCGAGCTTCCGAAAGAACGCATACTTCTCCAGCGCCCGGGCATCGATCGGCGCGTAGCAACGCCGCCCGGCGAAAAGGCGTTCTGCGATCAGCAGGCACAGCATTGGATCCCACCAACTCGCATGGTTCACGAAGACGATCACCGGAACATTCGCAGGCAGCACGGGGACGTTCTCGTTCAACAGGCGGAGCCGGCTGAAGTGCTTGCCCAGATACCCGCGCGCATACCATCGGAACCAACGCACGACGAACCCGGAGATCACCGGCAAGGAACCATCCCGCGGCAGGCCCCGTTGGGACTTCGCCGATTGATCCGCTGCCGAAGTTGTCGCGTGCCGGGTGGGCATTGGATCATGCCATGCCGGCGAACGCCGGAGCCTCAGTGGGACGACTGCTGCGATGCTCTCCGGTCTTGGGAACCTTGCCGTCCTGGTCCAGCGTGTCCGCCGCGATCCAGCCGGACATCATGACCATGGGCATGCCCGGCCCGGGGTGCGCCGCGCCGCCCGCGAGATAAAGCCCCTGCAGGTCGTTGCTGCGGTTGCCCGGTTTGAAGGCGCCGAAGAAACGGCCGTGGCTGGCCAGTCCGTAGATCGCGCCGTTGAGCACGCGATACCGGTCGTGGATGTCCTGCGGCGTGAGCGCGCGTTCGACAACGATCTGGTTTTCCAGGTCCTTCATGTCCGCCGTGTCGGCCAGCTTCTTCAGGATCACCTGCCGATACTCGGGGAGCATCTTCTTCCAGTCATGGTGCGGACGCAGGAACGGCGTATGGACCAGGATGTAGAGCGACTCGCAACCGGCGGGAGCGACACCGGGTTCGGTGATCGACGGGGCACAAACGTAGGCGGTCGGATCGGGAGCAGGTTCGCCCTTTCGGTAGATCGTCTCGAACTCCTCGTGCGGATCGCGGGAGAAGACGAAGTTGTGGTGGAGAAGCTGCGGATAACGCTTCTTCAATCCGAGGTAGAGCACCACGCCCGAGCAGGCCGGCTCGTAACTGCGACGTTTCTCGAATCGTTTGGCCACCGGATCCCCTTCGAGCAGTTCGCGGTGGGTGCGGACGGAGTCGCAGTTGGAGACCACCGCGGACAGGTGCACGACTTCGCCCGAATCGGTCTCGACGCCCGTCGCTCGGCCGTTGTTGGTCAGGATGCGTTTTATGCCGGTGCCGGTGCGGAACTCGACACCGAGTTCTGTCGCGAGTTTCGTCAACGCCACAGGCACGGCCCGGGTGCCGCCCATCGGATACCAGACGCCCTCGTTCGTCTGCATGTGGGCGATGCCGCACAGCACGGCCGGCGAGGCGTCGGGCGCGGAGCCGACATACTGGGTGAAGTGGTCGACCATCTGGGCGACCTTGGCATCCGGGATGTGGGATCGCAGCGTTTCCGACACCGTGCGGCCCATGCGCATCGTCAATACGTCCTTGATGACTCCCGCACTGAAGGAGTTCTTCGGATCGATCATGTCCTTGATGCCCCCGATCGACTTCCAGAAGAAGTAACGCTGGGAAATGCTGTCGAGCTTCTTGGAAAGCTCCATGAAACGCCGGTAGCCGACCGAGGTGGCGCCGTTCTTCGAGAACTGGTCGAGGATCCCGCTCATCGCATCGGTGTCCTTGACCAGATCGAGCCGGGAACCGTCGCTGAAAAACGAGCGCCACTGCGGGTCAAGCTCGCGCAGGTCCATGTGGTCCTCCAGGCGTCGGCCGGCTTCGGCGTAGATGCGTTTCAGCACCGACGGCAACGTCAGGATCGTCGGGCCCATGTCGAAGCGGAACCCTTGGTCGGCGTGTTCCGCCGCCTTGCCGCCAAGCCACGGATTCTTTTCGAACAGAACGACGGAGTAACCGCGGGCCGCGAGTGTGCACGCTGCGGCGAGGCCACCGAGTCCGCTGCCGATGACACCCACCTTTTCTTTTTTTGCCATGATCATGCTTTTTTCCTCTGGGAGAGCTTCGAATCCGCGCCGGGTTTGCCCCGAAGTCGACCCGCGTCGACAATCTGAAGCAGCGCCTGCCAACGTTTCCGGAGGCCCCGCAGATGGAGCACGCGGGTAAAGGCGGCGAAGAGCGCGGCGTCGCCCGACCGGGGGGGATCAAAATGGGGGCGGAAAGACCCGCGATGTTCGAGCAGCGCCTTGGGCCGGGTCATCTCGAGCAGTCCTTCGGCTCCGCGAGTGGTTCCGAAGCCGCTGCGACCGGTTCCCCCGAACGGGGCCCGGGGATCGGCCGTGGGAGCCACCAGATCGTTGACTGTCACGCATCCGGCCCGCAGCGCGGAAGCGATCCGGCGAGCGCGATCCAGGTCCCGGGTGAAGACGGAAGCGCCAAGCTGGTAGTCGCAGGTGTTCGCCAGGTCGATCGCCTCAGCGTCGCTCCCGACGCTCACAAGACTGAGCACAGGGGCGAACACGTCGTCGTTCAGCAACCGCATTTCCTGCCGCGCATCCCCCACGACCACCGGACCGGACATGCTTCCATCGGTCCTCGCCTGGCCGTGGCAAAGACGCGCGCCGTCGGCGATCGCTCCGGTGAGCAACACCCTCAGGACAGCGGCCGCCCGGCCGGTGATCTCGATCGGTTCCCCGTCAGCCAACAGACTGACCAGGCGGTCCTCGAACCTCTTCGCAATTGAACGGTGAACGAAAACGCGGCGCGGTGAAATGCAGGTGGCTCCGTCGTTCAGGCGCAGGCCGAACACGACAGCCCGAGCGGTGAGACCGAGATCGGCGTCGTTGGAAACGATGACCGAATCGCATCCGGAAAGCTCCATGACTACCGGCGTCATTGACCTCGCACACTCCGCGTAAACCGCACGACCGGTCTCGTGGGAGCCCGTGAGGAACACCTTGTCCACTTTGAGCGCGATCGCCTCGACGGCGGCGGACTTGTCCGACGGAAGGACGGCCAACAGACCATGGGGCAATCCCGCCTGCTGCGCCAAAAGCGCAAAAGCACGGATCGCGGCCTCGCCACCTGGAGCAGGCTTCAAAAGAACTCCATTGCCCGCCACCAAGGCCTGCAACGCCTGCACTGCCGGCAGGAAAAGGGGATAATTCCCCGGAGCGATGACGAGGATCACGCCGACCGGTTCACGCCGAACGGATGTGATGACGCGCCGAAGCCACATGGGGCGGCCCGAGTTTCCCGTCGTCTGGCGAGAGAGCAGCCAAAAGGCATTCGTTTCAAGAAACCGGCACGCTTCGGCGACGGGGAGAACCTCGGACGTCAGGATTTCGGCGGGCGGGCGGTTGCGGCTCTTGGAAGTTTCGGCCGCGAGCCAGTCGCACTTTTCGGCGATCAACGAACGGAGCCTCCCCACCCATTTCAACCTCGAGGCGACCGGGGCCTCCGCCCATCCGGCTTGAGCCGCCTTCGCAGCCATCAAGAGGCCCGCGACGGAAGAATGCGAAGCCCCGGAATCAACGTGATTTGATTCGATCGTGGCAAAAGTTGACGACGCTTCAGGCATTGGGGGCAGCTTCCATCGAGAACGGGGACGGTGATCTTGACGACGATGCGCCGATCGTCCCGGGATTCAATCCGAGATCCTGGAGTAGAAGCCGGGAGGAAATCCGGGCGGACTCGAAAATGACCGGCAACCCGCTGCCGGGGTGCGTGCCGCCGCCCACGAGGTAGACCGATTCGAGATCCTCGAAACGGTTGCCCGGCCGCATCAGGAGCATCTGATCCATGCTGTGCGCCAGGTTGAAGGTCGCACCCATGTGGATCTGGTAGGTCTTGTCCCAATCCGCCGGGGTGATCATCCGCTCGTAACGGATCCGCCTCGTCAGATCACCGTAGCCCGCCTTCCGAACCTGCCGAAGGATCAAATCACGGAACCGGCCCTTCTCGGCATCCCAGTCCACGTTCGCGTGCTGATGGGTCACCGGTGCGAGAATGTAGAGGCTGCTGCTCCCCTTCGGCGCCAAAGTCGGATCGGTCACGCCCGCGTTTTGGACATAGAAGGAAGGATCGGAACTAAGGATGTGCCGGGACTCGATGTCTTCAAGATTACCCCGGTAGTCGTTCGAAATGTGGATCGTGTGGTGCGGCAGGTCGAACTCACCTTCGACGCCGAGATAGAGCATGAACGTGGAGCAGGAGAACTTCTTCTTGGCCAGCTTCTCGTTGGTCCATTTCCGACGCGCGGAGTTGGGGACGAGTTTGTGCATGGCGCGCGCGAAATCGGCGTTCACCACGACCGCGTCGGCCTTGTAAGTCGCGACATCCGTGCGGATGCCCGTGGCCTGGCGCCCGGTCATGAGGATCTCCTCGACGCTCTCACCGAGCTGGATCTGGACGCCCATGCGTTCGGCGACGCGCGCCATCGCCTTGGTGACGGCGGCGCATCCGCCGATCGGATGGAACACGCCGTATTCGTATTCGAGGAACGACAGGATCGAGAAAAGGCTCGGACACCGGAACGGCGACATGCCGAGATACTTCGACTGGAAGCAAAACGCCAAGCGGACGCGCGGATCGCTGAAGAAGCGGCCGAGATAATCGTCGACCGACTTGGTCGGGTGCAGGAACGGAAGAGCCTTAAGAAGCTTCGGATTAAGCAGGTCTTTGAGGCTCCCGAACGGGGATTCAAGAACAGGCTCGAAAGAACGCAGCTTCTCCCGGTTCTCGTCCATGAACTTGCGGAATCCCCTCGCATCGGCCGGACAGATCGAAGCGATCTGCTTCTCCATCTCGACGGGATTGGGAGTCGCGTCGATCTGACCGCCGGAGCCGAACATGATCCGGTATTGCGGATCGAGCCGAACCATCTCGACCTCGTTTCGAAGCGAGGCGCCCGCGGCGGCGAAAATCTCTTCGAGCACCCGTGGATAGAGGAAAAAGGTCGGGCCGAGGTCGAACTTGAATCCTTCCGCCTCGATCGACGACGTGCGACCTCCGACAAACGGAAGGCGCTCAATGATGCGGACACGGACGCCTGATGAGGCGAGCAGCATGGCCGTGGCCAGTCCGCCCGGGCCGGCTCCAATGATGATGACTTCTTTGCTCATGGATAAAATGGTTCAACGGGCTTGGATCGACGCCAGTCCTCCGTCGACTCCGAGACACTGGCCTGTGATCCACCCCTGTTCGGGCCGGAGGAGCCAATGCACCGCAGAGGCGACGTCGTCGGGAGTTCCGATGCGTCCCAAGGGATGCATCTGGATCGAAGCCTTCAAATTAAGTTCGTTTTCAGTGATGGACTTGGTCAGCGGCGTGCGGACAAGGCCAGGGGCGACGCAGTTCACGCGGATCCCATAGCGCGCGTAGGTGGCGGCCGCCGATTGCGCCAGGGCCGCAACACCCCCTTTGGCGGCTGCGATCGCCTCATGGTTCACCATGCCCCGGCGGGCGACGGCCGACGCCAAGAGAACGATGGATCCACCCGGCTGCTTTTGCATGATTCGGACCGATGCCCTGACGATGTGGAACGCCGTCGTGAGGTTCGTGGAGATCGTGGAGGCCCATTCGTCGTCCGATGTGAGGTGGGCCGGTTTGAGCAGGATCGAACCGATGCAATTCGCAACGGCTTCGATCCGTCCGTGTCTTGCGGCGACCTCGGCGAAGACCCGGTCAACCTCGGCCGATTTGGTCGCATCCGCGACGACATATTCCGAACCTGTTTCGGCCGCGACGGACTGGAGGTGTTCCTCATCGCGGGACACGATCACCACGGAATCACCCGCCTTTACCATTTGCGACGCCAACGCGGCTCCAATGCCGCCAGCACCGCCGAAGAGAATTGTTACCATAATAACACGGGATTGGGCGCCACCGCGTTACGCAGCCTGCGGAACACCATCCATCTTGTCGATGAGCCGCTTGAGCTTAACCAGGGCAATGTTCTGAAGCTGACGGATGCGTTCGCGGGTGACGCCGAACATCTGCCCGACTTCTTCCAATGTTCGCTCGCGTTCCCCATTGAGGCCGAAACGGAGCCGCAGGATGGTCGCCTCGCGGGACGGGAGGGTCTCGACGAAATCGAGCATCATGTGGGTAACCGTTTTTCCCTCGAGCTGCTCGTAGGGATCGACTGAATTCTCATCCTGCACGATGTCGGAAAGCCGCGATGTGTCGTCATCGCCCATCGGAGCGTCGAGCGACGCCGGCCGGACCGAGGCTTGGCGCATCTCGGCAACACGCCATGCGGGTATTCCCATCTCATGGCCGAGTTCGGCATCGGAAGGCTCGCGGCCAAGCTCCTCCTGCATCCGCGTGGCGACACGGCGGATCTTGCAGAGCTTGTCGACGACGTGGACCGGCAGGCGGATCGTCTTTGACTGATTCGCGAGCGCACGGCGGATGGACTGTTTAATCCACCACGAACCATACGTTGAAAGCTTGCCGCCCTTTGCAGGGTCGAACCGCTCGACCGCCTTCATCAACCCGATATTGCCCTCGTTGATCAGGTCCAGCAGCGGCAACCCGAGATTGTCATACTCGCGGGAGATTTTGACGACCAACCGGAGGTTCGCGCGGATCATGTGCTCCCGGGCCGACTCATCACCCTGCTTGATCCTGGCGGCGAGGGCGATTTCCTGCTCGGGGGTCAGCAAGGGAACCTCGCCTACGTGCCGCATGTAGAGGGACAGAGTCGACTCGGCATCATAGGAAGCCCGAAGTTCCTCGTGTGACGCGATGCGGGGAATCACCGGGATGTTGTCGATCATGACCGCCCTCGAGGCCTCGTCAGCGCGTGAAGCTGCGCGTGAACCTACGCTGACGGCCGGAGCCGCAACAGCGCCTCTGGTCGTTTTCCCAGCGCCCGACCGACCTACAGACCGGGTCGCTTGAATGGCAGCACCAATACCTCCGGAAAACGACTGCACTGCCAACCGCCCCGCCTTTCGGGCCAACGAAACCACTTTCAACCCCACCGACTTCCGGCTCGCGGGAAGCGTGCGGCGGGTTTTCTTGGCGGACTTTGTCTTGGAATCCCGACTGAGCGACTTTGTAATCATGGTTGAATTGCTTTCAGAGGTTCTTGTTAACTTGTGTCTAAGTTGTGTCTATTCTGACATTCATTGTCAAACATTTGTTTAATTCTCCATCTCTCTTTGGTCTAATATTTTCCAACATACTGCACTACAGTGTTATTTAGTTCATGCGGTCGAACATCATTCAATCATTTGACTCCCGCGTTGTATCATGTTTAATACTTGTAGAATATTTTT
>JAYUUX010000601.1:0-3012 GCA_043754645.1 Verrucomicrobiales bacterium
CCTGTCGATCGACGAAGCCGATGTCACCGGGGCGTTTGTCCAGCGGGGCCTCACCGCCCGCTTCATGAACATCGGCTTCACCCCGGGCGATGTCGGCCAGGTCAACTTCGACAGCGCGGCGGCGCTGATCACCAACGTGCCGAACATCAACTTCCCGAGCACGTTCTCCGCGCCCTGGCCCGGAAGCCCTGTTCGCGGCGACCAGGTGGCATCGCGGTTCGATGGGAAGATCTTTGCCCCGACGAACGGCACCTACACGTTCATCCTGACCAGCGATGACGGCGCCCAGATCATCGTCGACGGCGTTGTCGTCGTCAGTCGTGGCAACGGATCAGGCGAGGCGTCCGGCACCGCCACGCTGTCGGCCGGACCGCACGACTTCCGAGTCGTCCACTTCAACGGAGGCGGACCTGGAAACCTGGTGACGTCGTGGTCGGGCCCGGGATTCGCCCGTCAGGTGATTCCGCCGGAGGCGTTCCGAACACCGGCTGCGACGTTCACCGAAACGGGCACGACCAGTCTGTTGCAGACCAACCTGCTTGGGCAGTTGGGCGGGACGCTCCGCCTGCAATCCTTTATCGTATCCACGGGGGCGGTTTCGCTCATCGCGGTGGATTTTGATGGGTTGTCCGCCACGCAGCGGTTTCAGGTCGTGGTGCTCGGCGATTTGGACCGCGACGGAGTTCCGGACCGTGACGATGCCGACATTGACGGAGATGGAATCCTGAACACCGTCGAGATCGCGCAGGGAACCAATCCGCGAAACATCGACTCGGATGGCGACGGCATTTCTGACGGACTCGATCCGCTCCCGCTCGCCGTGAACCAACCGCCTTCTCCCGGCGACACGACCAACTTCCATGCGATGTCGTTCGACGGCGGCGACCACATCAACTTCGGCAACGATCCCGCCCTCCGCATCACCGGCGACCAGACCATCGAGTTCTGGATCAACCCGGCAAATCTCAACAACCGCCAGAACCCGTTCGCCAAAGCCTACGGCGGGGAAGGCACCATGACCCTCGAGCCGAACGGAAGCATGAGCTACTACTTCGGCCGGAACGGTGGCAATGGGGATCCCTACGAGGGTTTCAGCTCCGGAATCATCAGTGCGAACCAGTGGACCCACGTCGCCCTGGTCCGCGACCTCGTTTCACGGAGGGTCAGGTTCTACCTCAACGGCCTGCTCTCCTCCGACACGGCCACTGCCTTCACCAACGCCGTGGCCGGCGGAAACAATTTTGAACTCGGACGCGGCTACGTCAGCCAGCTGGCCGGGCGCATGGCGCATTTCCGTCTGTGGAATCGCGCCCTCACTTCCGACGAGGTCCAGGCCTCCGTGACCAACCGGGTGACCGGCCCGACGACCGGACTTGTCGGCTACTGGCCGCTGAACGATGCGGGCCTGACTGCGACCAACGTTGCCGGCACCAACTTGTTCGGCTCGCTGGGTTCAGGGACCGCCAGTGCCGGCCCGACGCGGACAAACGGCGTGTTTGTCCAGTCGCTCGTTGTCACCAGCAGCCTGCCGCAGCTTCTGATCACGCTGCCCGGCACCGATCCCGACGGCCCCGCGACCAACGCCATCGTCACCGCCCTTCCCGCTTCCGGCCGGCTCTTCCGCACGACCAACGGACTCGCTTTGAACGGCCAGATCACCAATGCGCCCTCCGGTCTTTCCAACCTCTTCAACCAGGCGATCTACGTCCCGAGGCGCGGAACATCCGTGGTCGACTCGATCCGCTACGACATCTCGGACGGCTACCTCGCCCGCGGTGACGGACTCCAGATCATCCATTCGGTCGGCGATCCGCTTTTCGACTCGGACGGCGACGGCATGACCGACGGCTACGAGATCGCCAACGGCCTCGATGCCAACTCGAACGACGCCGCGCTGGATCTTGATCTCGACGGCCTGACCAACGGCCAGGAATTCGTCGCCAAGACCGCCGCCAACAACCGCGACACCGACGGAGATGGGTTGGAGGACGCGGTGGAGGTGACCCGTGGCACGTCGCCGCTCATTGCGGATACGGATGGCGACGGCCTGGGCGACTTCCTCGATCCCCAGCCGACCAACGTGGTTGCCGGGTTGACCTTCACCGTTCCCGCGTCGGTCGACCTCTTTGAAGGCGAGTCGAGCGACGTGGTCATCCGTGTCACATCGCCCGACGCTGCCGTGGCGTTGCTCGACTACATCCCGACCAATCTGCCGCCGGCTTTCGTTTCGCTCGGTGACCTGGTCTTCACGAACAATGCGAGCAACACGGTGCTGACGGCGGTCCTGAGGCTGAACCCGCTTCACGACGCTTCCGGCTCCTACGTGGTGAAGCTCCGGTCCGTGGACAAGGCCGGCCGGTCCGGCGTCATCGAGATTCCCGTGACCGTGAACGACACGCCGTCGCTGACGGTGACCCGTTGGAAGGACGCGGTGGGCGGCAGTTGGACCGACGCCTCGAAGTGGACCGACGGCCTGCCCGGCTCCAACACCATCGCGGTCATCGATGCGCCCGGCACTTACGTGGTCGCCATGCAGGCTGCGGCCCGGTTCGGCGGCCTCGTGTTGAACAACACCAACGTCCAGCTGCGCCTCGACGAAAACGTCGTCTGGAACGGCCCGGCTGAACTCCGCTCCGGCGTCGTCTGGCTGAACAACAGCGAACGTGTCCTCACGATCAACCGCACGCTTTCCATCCGCGACCGGCTCCAAGTCTACAGCCGCGACATCAACCAATACGTCAACGGCACGGGCCGGGTCGAAGTTGCCGGATCATCAGGTTCCATCGGCTGCTACGTATGGGGTGGAAGCGGCGGAGGCTTTGGCCGCATCCAGGTTCCAACCATGGTCCTTGGTGGGGGCAGACTGTTCACCGCCGCCAACGCCTGGCTGGCCCAGGAGGCAACGGCGATCACGTTGGCCGGGATACTGGAACTGCCTTCCGGCGGACGATTCGTCCTGTTCAATGTCAACCCGCCCGTGGAACTCCGGCTCCAGTCCGGCGCGGTTCTGAC
>JAYUUX010000602.1:0-7578 GCA_043754645.1 Verrucomicrobiales bacterium
CGGGCGCCGTAACCGCAAATGCGCGCTTCAACCCGGCATCGACCTCCGCGACAGATAGCCTGCCCTTCCGCGGCCCGGGGCCGAGGTCGGGCGGATTCGCCGGATCAAACAACTCGATGAACACATCGTCCACCAGCGGAGCCTAGGGACGCGGCGGTTCCGTGAGAAAGGGATTTCTCCGTCACCAGTCCGGGTGGCGCAGGCCTCCGGCCTGCCCTTTCCGGCGTCGCGCCGGAAAGCGTGGAGCGGCATGGATGCGGAGCGGACATCTCCGGCCAGCCAGTGCGACCAACGCTCCGCGAGGCGGACGCGCCGGCGGTTTCTGCGAGCCACTTCCAGGCGGACGCCTCAAACCGTTCCGGGCGCGACGCCCGGAACAGCAGGCCGGAGGCCTGCGCCACCCTGCAACCTGGGATCGTGTCACGTTGGAGTTGGCGTGGCGTGAATGGGACCCCACATTCCGGCCATGATTCTCCGGATGACAACGTGGCTGCTCGTCGGTTTCGCAATCGCGGGATCAGCCGCTCGAGCTGCGACGACCCCTCCCGTTGTCCATATGCTCGTCCCGGGATTCACGGTCGAAGAGTTGCCGGTTCGTCTGAACAACCTGAACAACCTGCGGTTCGCCCCCGATGGCAGCCTCACCGCTCTCGGCTACGACGGGCGCATCTGGCGCCTGACGGATTCCGACGGCGATGGGCTGGAGGATTCGGCGAAACCCTTCTGGAGCCGATCCACCCTCAGCGTTCCGGTGGGAATGGCTTGGAGCACGCGCGGGCTCTACGTTTCATCGAAGGGCAAGCTGTCCCTGCTCCGAGACAACGACGGCGACGGTGAGGCGGACACGGAAGATGTCGTCGCATCCGGCTGGCCGACGACCGACGTCGCGAGCGGCGGGGTCGATGCCAGTTCGGTCACGCTCGACCGGGAGGGCAACGCCTACTTCGCCCTGCTCGTCGCCGACTACTCCAACGCCTATCGGCTGCGAAAGCGGAAGGATCTTCGCCCGCAGGACAAGGCCTGGCTCGTGCAACAGGGCAAACCCGCCGAGGGGAATCCCGACGAGGAAGTCTCGCTCTACGACATCCGTTCCCAGCGCGGGACGATCCAGAAATGGGATGCCCGCACGAAGAAGCTGGAGACCATCGCCACAGGCATGCGCGTGCCCTACACGCTCGCCTTCAACCGCGCCGGAGACCTCTTCAACACCGACCAGGAAGGCGAGACGTGGATGCCCTACGGCAATCCCGTCGACGAGTTGAACCACATCGTTGCCGGAAGGAACTACGGCTTCCCGCCTCGGCACCCGAAGTGGCTCCCGGACGTCGTCAGCGAAGCGCCCGTCGTGGGTTTCGGCCCGCAGCACCAAAGCACCTGCGGACTGGTCTTCAACGAACCTCGCGGTGCCCTGAATCCAACCGCCTCGTCCGACGCGACCGCGGTCGCGCTTCCTTCTGGCCCGTCGCAAGGACTGTTCGGACCGAAGTGGTGGGACGGGGACGCGTTCGTGGCCGGTGAATCCCGCGGCCAAATCTGGCGCGTGAAGATGGTGAAGACTCCGACCGGCTACGTCGGCCACAAGTTCACCATCGCGCGTTTGCAGATGCTGACGCTCGATTTCGCCATCTCGCCGAAGGGCGACCTCTATGTCTGCTGCCACAGCGGCAAACCCGACTGGGGCACCGGACCCAAGGGAGAAGGGAAAATCTTCCGCATCCGCTACACGGACCCGTCGACCCCGCAGCCAACGGGAGCCTGGGCCAATACATCGACGGAGGTCCGCATCGGATTCGACCGGCCGGTCGACGAATCGTTGGCCATGCGCGCCAAGGCGGAAGGGCGGATCGAATTCGGCGACTATGTTTCCGCCGGGGACCAGTTCGAGACGCTCAAACCTCCCTACGCCGTTGTGAAACAGCAGGACGCCATTCCTCGCGGCCGGCTCACGATCCACGCGGCCAAGGTGTCCGAGGATCGACGCGAACTGGTGCTGACCACCGACGCGCATCCCGTCCGCACAGAGTATGTCGTGACGATCCCCGGCACGTCCCCGCTCTCCATCGGCTACAACCTGACGGACGGGAGCAATCCGCAGATCCTTGCGGCGGCTCCGGCCTCGGTGGAAGCGTTCCACGCAATCGCCGCATGGGCCCCGACCAATCGTCCATCATCGGGAACTTCCAGCCGGCCAATGGCGATCGCCGGAGCCGACTGGGAACGCGGCTCGGCGCTCTTCCACGGCCCGAAGACACAGTGCGCCACCTGCCATCGAGTTCGTGGAAAAGGCGCGGTCGTCGGCCCGGATCTCAGCAACCTCGTGCACCGCGACGCCGAGAGCATTCTCCGCGACATCCGCAGTCCCGACGCGACGTCGCACCCGGACTACATCACCTACGAAGCCGAGCTGAAGGACGACACCTCGTTGGTCGGGTTTGTCCGCGAACAGACCGACACGGCGGTGCGGATCGTCGATGCGCAGGGCAAGGAAACCCCGGTCCAACGTTCCACCATCCGGAATCTCCATCCCACTGGACGCAGCCTCATGCCCGCCGGCCTGATCGACGCGCTGACGCCCGGCGAAGTGAACGACCTGCTGACCTATTTGATGCACGAACCTCCCGTCCGCACCCGGGCTGATGTGGAAGGCATCCTGAAAGCGGCCGGCGGTTCGACGCCGGGAACGGACCGTCCGAGGATCGTGCTCGTCGCCTCGAAGCAGGACCACGGGGCGCTCCAGCACGACTACCCGCGTTGGCAGACCAACTGGCACAGGCTTCTCTCGCCGCACGCCGCAGTGACCAATGCCTGGCTGTGGCCGACGGACGAGCAGTTCGCCTCCGCGAAGGTCGTCGTGTTCTATTACTGGAACCGAGCCTGGGACGAAGCGAAGTATGCGCAGCTCGACGCCCATCTCGCCCGTGGAGGCGGGTTGGTCGTGCTGCACAGCGGAACCATCGAGGACAAGGATCCGGAGAAGCTCGCGGCCCGTATCGGCCTCGCCGCGCATCCCAAGCGCACGAAATACCTCCACGCGCCATTCGACCTCTCCCTCGCCGCCTCCAAGGATCAACCGCTGACCGCCGGCCTGCCCCGCAAGATTCCGCTGATCGACGAGCCCTACTGGCCCATGATCGGCGACCGGTCGAAAGTGGATGTGCTCGCCACCGTCCGGATGGACGACGCCGACCAACCGGTGATCTGGACCCATCGTCCCGGCGCAGGCCGTGTTTGGGCGACCTGCCTCGGGCACTATTCCTGGACGCTGGACGATCCGTTCTTCCGGGTCCTCGTGCTGCGCGGCATCGCGTGGGCCGGCGGCATGGACAAGCCCGATTCCCTCATCCTGCCGGACACCCTTGTGGCCCGCGAATGACCGCCTGGTTCCCGAAGCCTTGCCTTGGCGTCTGAACGCACGCAACGTCGCCCCTGTCTTGCATTGCGTGAGTCCCTTGTTTGAACAAGCAGCCAGCCCCGCCGCCGCGCGTCCCCGGATGTTGCGCGGCCTGTTCCTGTTGTTCGCCGCGTTGTCGCTCGTGCTTGGGGCCGACCGCGTAGCCGCCCAGATCCCGGGCCTCAAAGCCACCTTGGACCGGAACACCATCAGCATTGGCGAGCAGGCCGTTCTGTCGGTCTCCTGCAACAATTTCACGCTTCCGACGCCGCCGCAGATTCCGCCCATCCCCAACAGCCAGGTTCAGGGACCGACCACGTCGAGGAGCATTTCGGTTGGCGCCGGACAGGTGAACCAGCAGACGACCTACAGCTACGTCGTCACCCCGCAGAACATCGGCAACATCGTCATCCCGGCCATCACCGTCGATGCGGGCGGCCGCAAGCTCAGCACCCAGCCGCTGACTCTCCAGGTCGTTCCCGCCGGTCAAAGCCAGCTCGGCGGCGGCAACCCGGGTGCGGCCAACCAACCCAAGCCCGCCTTCCTGCGCCTCACCGCCAGCCGCACCAACGTGTTCCTCGGCGAGATCATGCAGGCGGAGATCCGTCTCTATTATCTGGACGGCCGCCTCCACCAACTGCCGCAGCTCGGTGGCGAAGGCTTCACGATGGGGAAGGTCGTCCAGAACGGCCAGGGGGTCGAAACGGTCGACGGCATCAACTACACGGTCTTTTCCTTTGTCTGCACCGCCATACCCAACAAGGCCGGCGATCTCGCGCTCGGGCCGGCGACGATGGAGTTCGGGCTTTACGGCAGGCCCGCCGGCGTCTTCGGCACGGTGGCGTTCCAGCGGGTGACGCTGCGCAGCGACTCGGCTCCCGTCACCGTCCGCCCGCAGCCGACGACCGGGCGGCCCGCGGAATACAACGGCGCGGTCGGCACCTTCGCGATCAATGCGACGGCCAGTCCGACCAATGTGCTCGCGGGCGATCCGATCACGCTCCGCATCGAAATCTCCGGCCGCGGCAACGTGGACATGGCGCGGCTCGGTGAACAAAAAGGCCTGCGGGATTTCCAGACCTATCCGCCGAACTCCGTCGTCGAGACCGACCCCCTTGGCACACAGGGACGCGTGCGGACCGAGTGGGTCGTGGCTCCGCAGAACGCGGCGGTCACCGAGATTCCGCCGCTCGTCTTCAACTACTTCGACCCCGTTTCCGGCACCTACAAGTCCGCGATGTCCCGCCCGATCCCAATCACAGTCCGCCCAACCGGCTCGACCCAGATCGGAAGCGATCCCAAGAAACTCGACACCGGCCCCAAGCCGATCGAGATCGCCCACATCCGCCCGACCCTGGGCGTCCTGTCCACGCCGTCCGTTCCCTGGGTCACCCAGCCTTGGTTCTGGATGGTCCAATCCGTCGCCCCTTTAATCTGGCTCACGGCGTTCGCCATCCGGAAGCGGCGTGAAGCGTCCCACCGCAACGTCGACGCGCGCCGTAAAAAGGACGTGTCCCGGAAGGTGCGCGAAGGCCTGACAGAGATGGCCGCACTCGCGCAGGCGGACAACGCGGAGGCGTTCTTCGCACTGGGGTTCCGTCTGTTGCAGGAACAGCTCGGGGAGCGCCTCAAGATCACCGCGTCGGGCATCACCGAATCCGTGGTGGACGAAAGACTGCGGAGCCGGGGCCTGTCCGAGGAGTTGCTAACGGGCTGCCACGAACTGTTCGGCGCGTGCAACAACGTCCGCTATGCACCGCACCAGACGACGGAACAGCTCCAGGGCTGGATCCCCAAGTTTGAAGCGGTCTTCCTTGAGCTCCAGAAGCTCAAGTGAACCGGAGCGCGCGCTCCCCGACGCCGTTCAAAGCAGCGATGCGCTGCGGGGAACTTTCACCACGTAGGTGCCGGCGATGATGTCGTGCCAGCCCTGCTTCTCGATCGACCATCCGATCCAGAAGAATCCGAGGAAGAACACGAACACCGAGAAGACGCTGGAAAGCCCGCGCACCGCGGCGACCGCCAGGGTCATCTTCGTGCCGTCGGTCCGGATCACCTTCAACCCGCAGATGATTCCTCCGATCGTCGTCCCCTTCCACGCGACCATGCCGATGAAGTAGGCCAACCAGAGCAGGATCATCACCCCGGGCCCCAACGCGGCTCCAATGAACCCGCCGACCATCGCCACGAGGACCACATCGAGAAACGCCGCGGCCATGCGGATCCAGAACCCCGCCTTGGGCAGGATGAGCAGAGCCGCATCGGTGATCGCGGGCGGCGTGGAGTAGGACGGAGAACCAGACACGGAACCAAAGCCCGCCGATGCCCCTGCGAGTTGCATTGTGGGAACGATCTCGGATCCCGACGCCGCAGCCTCAAACGGGGCCGTGGAAGGAACAAACGTCCGAGCGGGCGCCGCTGCCGCGGCGGCGGCAATGGCGGCAGTGGTCGCGGCCCGACGAGCCGCACTGCGATCCTGCATCGCCGATGACGCGGCCATCACCGCACCGCCGATGCTCAACAGCCACACGATGCCGAACACCAGCAGCCCAAGGATCGGCACGCAGTAGGCGCCGTAGATGATCACCGTGCCGACGATGGCGGACAGAAGGAGGTTGCGCAGCGCGTCGACGCAGGTGAGCCGACCCAACTGCTGTCCGACGAGGCAATAGACGCCCGCCGTGCCGATGATTCCGGCGATCCAGTAGGCGAAGAACAGGGCGATGGGTCCGATCACGGTGAAGCTGAGCAGCGCCGCCATGGGTCCGATTAGCAGGATCGTGAGGACGCCGGCGAGCAGCGACATCAACGGGCGCTCGGCGAGGACAAGGGCCGTCGCCGCCACCGGCTTGCGCGCAATGAGCGTGACCAGCAGTCGAAACAGGAAGAACCCGCCCGCCACCATCCAGACCCAGCCGAGCCGCGGGGCGATCGGACGAAGCAACCCCGGCCCCTCCTTGACGTAGGCGATCAACCACCCGATCGCGTCGGCCCATTGCTCAAAGCCGACAACTTCCGGACGGTGGGCATACTTGACGGTCGGATCCGCTTCGAGCCGGCCGCCGAACACATGCACCCTCCCCTCCACCTCGACGTCCGGACCCAGCAGCGCGTTGGACAATACCGCCGTGAGGTCGCCTTCCACCTTGGATCCGGCCCCGAGGTCCGTTCCACCGAGCACGTTCACGAAGTCGCCCTTGATGACGGCGTTGGTCCCCAGCGTGACTTTGCCGAACACCACGACCAGGTCCCCATCCACCGTGCCGTCGATGCGCGCATTCCCTCCGACGACCACGACATCCTCGGCCTTCTCACCCGCCTTGAGGGCGAAATCCTGGTGGATTCGAACCGCGGGTTCGTTGTTCGAATGCCGGACCCGGACGCGCGGTGGTTTCGGCGTGACGGGCGCCTCGGGCGCCATCGGGACATCGGGGGCGGCCGGAGCGGTCGGCGCGACCGGGGCCGCTGGCGCCTCGGCGGCCACGACCGGATCGGCCGCGCGAAGAGGCTGGCCGCCCAGCAGGGCGGCGATTGCGAGGAGGTGGAACAGCATGGAGAAGGTGGACTTCATGGTCAGTCTTTTCGGAGGTCTAGAACGACGAGCCGGTAGAAGGCGCTTCCGAGCCCGGCACAAGTGAACAGCATGCCGGCCATCACGCCCACCACGGCCAGCCAGTAGGAATTGGGAACCGCACGGAGGACCGCGGTCATCAGGTTGAGGAACCACCCGATCTCGCTTGCAACGAGGGATACCCTTTCCGCCAACGCGGGAGAAACCGATGCCAGGGTCAACTCGTGACCCGTGAGCGACCAACCCAGCGCACCGCAGAAACCGAGAAAGGCGAAGAGCGACAGCACCTGGAAATGGCGCGGCCACTGGAACCAGCTCCGCTGATACCACGGGCGCGCGACGCGGGCGCGGATGGCTGCGAAGACGTTCGCCTGGAGCGAGGCCGGCGCCCTGCGTTCGGGCAAGGCCCGCAGCTTGCGGCCGATCACCTCTTCAAGGCTGCTGTCTGGTTCCTGGTTGTTCATGGCTTCAGCTTCCGACACGGAGACCGACGGGTTCGCCCTCGGCGTCGAGTTTTAGTTTGTTCTTGAGGGCTTCGCGGCCCCGGTGGATGTCGGTCTTGACCTTGCCGACACTGACCTTGAGCCGCGCGGCGATGTCCTCGTAGCTCAGGTCT
>JAYUUX010000603.1:0-8642 GCA_043754645.1 Verrucomicrobiales bacterium
CCCGTTTCCAACAAAGCCCATTCCAATTCTCCTTCGTGAAAAACTACGTCCTCGACACCAACGTCATCCTTCACGACCCCAACTCCATCCTCAACTTCCAGGACAACAACGTCCTGATTCCCATCGAGGTCATTGAGGAAGTGGATCGCTTCAAGCGCGAGTCCTCCGAGCTCGGTCAAAATGCCCGCGCGTTTTCCCGCGCGTTGGACAAGCTGCGATTCCACGGAAAACTCAGCACCGGCGTAACGCTGGAGCACGGCGGCAAATTGCGTGTCGTCGTCGACGGGCCGACGGCGAAAACCAGGACGGCCAGCGGATCCACCAGCGGACTCAGTGTCAGCGGCGGCCACGGCAGCACGGACAACAAGATTGTCCTGCGGGCGCTGGCGCTGAAGAAGGCGGCGGGGAAGGTCCCGACGATTCTGGTTACAAAGGACATCAACCTGCGTCTCAAGGCCGATGCGCTGGGGTTGGAGGCCGAGGACTACGAGACGGATCGCGTCCAGCTCAGCGAACTCTACACGGGCATGCGGGAAATGGCCGTGGCACCGGACCGCATCGCGAAGTTCCGTTCCTACGGTGAACTGGAACTGCCCTCGGCCGGCTCGTTCATCGCGAACGAGTATGTGGCGCTCATGGACGAGGCGAGCCCCAAACGGTCGGCGTTGGCCAAGGTGGATCCAACCGGCAAGAAGCTCGTCCCGATCATCGATATCCGTGAGGGCATCTGGGGCATCCGGCCGAAGAACCGTGAACAGCATTTCGCCTTCGACGCGCTCCTCGACGACCGCATCAAGCTCGTCACCCTCATGGGCAAGGCCGGCACGGGAAAGACGCTGATGGCCATGGCGGCCGGTTTGAAACGCACGGTCGCCGACCGCGAATTCCGCCGCCTGGTTGTGGCGCGGCCGACGGTGTCGATGGGACGCGAGCTCGGTTTCCTTCCGGGAACTCTCGAGGAGAAATTGGGGCCGTGGATGCAGCCAATCCATGACGCGCTGGAACTTCTCAGCGACCTGAACATGGGCCATGAAAGCCGAAAGGCGTCGGACCTCATGCGGTCCGGCATGATCGTCGTGGAGGCGCTCAGCTACATCCGCGGTCGCAGCATCGCCAACCAGTTCATGGTCATCGACGAGGCCCAGAACCTCACGCCGCTCGAAGTGAAGACCATCGTCACGCGCGTTGGAAACGGCACCAAGTTGATCTTCACCGGCGATCCCTACCAGATCGACAATCCCTACGTGGATTCCCAGTCAAACGGGTTCAACCACCTCATCAGCAAGTTCCGCGGCCACCCCATCGCGGCGCACATCGAGCTGCAGAAGGGCGAGCGCTCGGAGCTCGCCGAGGCGGCGGCGAACCTGTTGTAGGATTCGCGGTTCAGCTCCGCGCCCGCAGCACGCCGTCATTGATCTCGAAGACGTGCTGCATCTTGGCCGCGAGGTCCGGCGCGTGGGTCACCACGACAAGGGTGACGTTTTCCTCGCGGTTCAATTCCAGCAAAAGCTGGGCAAGCGCGTCAGCCGATGCGCGGTCGAGCGCGCCGGTGGGTTCGTCGGCGAGCAGGACCTTGGGGCGGTTGATCAATGCCCGGACGATGGCGACACGCTGGCGTTCACCTCCCGACAGTGTTCCGGGCAGGCTGTGCAAACGGTGACTGAGGCCGACCCGTTTCAAGAGCTGTTCGGCGCGTGCGCGGGCGTCCTTGTCCGGCTTTCCCATGGCCAGAGTTGGAACGAGGACGTTCTCCAGCGCGGTGCAGTGGGGGAGCAGATGGTGCAGTTGAAAGACGAAGCCGATGAGGCGGTTCCGGACGCCCGCGAGTTCCTCCTCGTTCAGGCGGCTGATCTGCTGGCCGTCGAGGACCACGTCGCCCGTCGTCGGTCGATCGAGGGTGCCGAGGATGTTGAGAAGGGTGCTCTTGCCTGAACCGGACGGGCCGACGATCGCGGCGCTGGCGCCCGGAGGCAGGCTCAGTGTGACGCCCGTGAGGATGGACACGTCGGGTCCGCCCTGGGCGCCCGCGAAGGACTTGGAGACGGTGGTGAGCGAGAGGATGGATGCTTCGGTGCCCATGGCTTGAGAATGACCCGGGACGGATAACACCGGACGGCGGGCAGACCAAACGATTTCCCATAAATGAAACGGCCGTCGGATACATCCGACGGCCGTCGCATGGGTTGGGTTGGGTCTACCGGGGGCTCGTTGGGAAACGGATCAACGCCCGCCACCGGATGGGGCGGTCTTCCGGAGGAGTTTCATGGCTTCGATGGCCCGCTGGTCGCCTGCGGCAGCCTTGCGGATCACGTCGGCCTGGATCTCCTGCATCTTGCGCTGGAGCTTGAGTGAATCGTCGGTGCTGCCCTTTCCGCTGCGCTGGGCGGTGACGACGCTGAGGACGGCCTGGTCGAATTGTCCCTGTTGAAGAAGGGTGTCGACGCTGTTGAAATTCACCGAACCGCCGTTGTCGAAAACGGGGGTCACGGTAAATCCGGTTTCATCCTTGGGTGCGGCCGGAGTGGCGGGCGCCGCCGCCGCCGTATCGGGGGCCGGGGCGGGGTTTTGGGCCGCGTTTTGTTCCTTCTTGCCGCAACCCGAGAGGCAAAGGGTTCCGGCAAGAACCGGAAGCGTGGCCCATTTGGCGATGGTGTTCATGGCCGGATGCTCCGTAGGACTATTGGGCTCCGCCACGGGGATGATCGGGCTGGTTCCAGAACTCGTTCGGGGCCGGGACCACGCCTCTGCCGCGCTGGCCTACCGGTCCGGCCAGTTTGTAGTATTTGACGAACTTGATGCTCTGGGAGCTTCCGTCCATCACGCCGATGCTGGCGCCGCCGCCGGTGTCGACGGAGGAGTTCAAGGTGCCGCGGCCGATGTGGCGCTGGGAGATGCCCTCGTCAGGGAAGCTGGAGGAGTCGTTGAACCAGAACGGGGTCATCTCGTCGGCTTCCCACATGAGGACGGCCGAAGGCTTGAAGGATGTGATTTTGTGGGTCCGGCCCCTCTTGCCCTGCACGCCGACGTTGAAGCTCGTCAGGGAACCGTTCATGACGTAGCTGCTCACGAGCACTTCACGCTGGAGCCAGAGGGCTTTCTTGGAGCCGTTCTGCTCGGTGTAGTCCTTCGGGCACACCAGCATCTTGGTGTCCTTGTAGTAGGGGTTCAGCTGTCCGGTCTTGGCCATGTCGGTCTGCGACTTGACCACCTGGCCGATCAGGATCGGATTCACGCCTGCCGGCGACTGCCAGAAGTATTTTTTCTGGGTTTCGGGTCTGATGAGCCAGGAATCCACCCCCATGCCCCAACCGGGAGCAGGCAGGTTTTCCGCGTTGTCGGCCGTATACATCATGGTCGCGAGGAGGATCTGCTTCTGGTTGTTCAGATCGACCGTCAACTGGGAGCGTTCCTTCGCCTTGCTCAGGGCGGGAAGCAACATGCCGGCGAGGATCGCGATGATGGCGATGACGACGAGCAGTTCGATGAGGGTGAAACCGCGCCGAAGGGGTGGTGTATGGATGGATTTCATGGGTCGTGTTGGACTGGTGGAACCGGGGTTGGAGGCAGTTGATTCTCGGATAGTCGTGTTGTCAATGGATCGCCGGGTGTGCGCTTAGACGCACAGGAGTTGCAGGGATTGATACGCTTGCGTATCAAAGTTGTATTTGGTGGGAGGTTCGCGGAACAAGACCCGGCCGACACGCAGCGGTTACCGCCGATCAGGGCTTCCGGGACGCTTGATCTAACGCCGGTCGTCCTGTCATTGGAGCTGGATGCAGCCCGTCACCGACCGAGTCCGATGGTATCGCATTCTCTACGTGCAGGTGCTGATCGCGGTCGCGGTGGGAGTGTGGCTCGGTCATTTTTATCCCGACACCGGCAAGCAGTTGAAGCCGCTCGGGGACGCCTTCATCAAGCTCGTCAAGATGGTCATCGCCCCGATCATTTTCTGCACCGTCGTGCACGGGATCGCGTCGATGTCCGACATGAAACGCCTCGGACGTGTCGGGGCGAAGACCATCCTCTACTTCGAGGTCGTCTCCACGCTGGCTCTCGTCATCGGGCTCGTCGTGGTCAACGTCCTGCGACCGGGCGACGGCTTCAACATCGACCCGAAAGCGCTCGATACCCGGTCACTGGAAACGGGCAAGGACCTCGCCACCCGCGCCCAGTCGCTGAGCACCGTCGACTTCCTGCTGAACATCATTCCCAACAGTTTCTTCGACGCCTTCGCCAAAGGCGACCTGCTCCAGGTGCTCCTGGTTTCGGTGATGACCGCCTTCGCCTTGAACGCCCTCGGGGAACGCGGGCGGCCGATCCTCCACACGATCGACGTCATCGCGCAGCTCTTCTTCGGGATCATGAGCCGGATCGTGAAGGTCGCCCCGCTCGGCGCTCTGGGCGCGATGGCCTTCACCGTCGGCAGCTTCGGCATCGGGTCGTTGACCCGCCTTGGCTCGCTGATGCTGGCTTTCTATTTCACGGCGGCCCTGTTCGTGGTGGTCGTGCTCGGATTGATCGCGCGGATGTCCGGATTCTCGATCTTCCGGTTCCTCGCGTTCATCAAGGAAGAGCTGCTGCTCGTGCTGGGCACCAGTTCCAGCGAGACCGCATTGCCCGGGATGATCCAGAAGATGAAGCGGCTCGGCTGCGCGCCGGGAACCGTGGGGCTCGTCATCCCGACCGGCTACAGCTTCAACCTCGACGGCACCAACATCTACATGACGATGGGAGCGGTCTTCCTCGCTCAGGCGACCAACACGCCGCTCGATCTCAAGGCGCAGATCACCCTGCTGCTCGTCGCCATGCTCAGTTCCAAGGGCGCCAGCGGCGTGACCGGCGCCGGCTTTGTCGCGTTGGCGGCGACCTTGGCCGTCGTGCCCTCGATCCCGATTGAAAGCCTAGCCCTGCTGGTGGGCATCGACCGTTTCATGAGCGAGGGCCGCGCCATCACGAACCTCATCGGCAACGGCGTCGCCACCGTCGCGATCAGCCGATGGGAAAACGAAGTGTCGGCCGAGACGATAAGGGAACGGTTGGCCCACGGGCGTCCGGACGAAACCGTCTCCTGAGGCCGGCCGTTATCCGATCAACGACACGAGGCCGACGAGCACGGCCGTCGCGATCGCGGCCGCCACGTCGTCCACCACCACGCCCCAGCCATTGGGGAACTCCTGCGACTGCCGGATCGGCGGGGGCTTCACGATGTCGAAGAACCGGAAGCCGACGAACACCGCAACCCACAGCACCCATGGGGACTGGGCTAATGGCACGACATTGAACAATACCGCTCCTGCAAAACACCACGGCACCGCCACGATCTCGTCCAGCACCACGCTTCCGGGATCTTCCTTGCCGAGAAGTTTCTCCGCCTTGGCGCAGATGGGCACCGCCAGCAGGGTTGTCACCACGACGGCTCCCGCCCACGCCCACGGCGGCAGGAGCCAGACCAGCAGCGCGTGCCAGCCAAGTCCGACGAAGGTTCCCCAGGTTCCCGGCCCCGGCTTCAGGCGGCCTGAGCCGAATCCCTCGGCAACGAAGAGCACCAACCGGTCTCGAGGGCTCATATCGATCTCAGAAGATCATCGGGCCTTGAGCCGCTTTCGGTTGTTGGCCTTCGGCCTTCGCGCTTCACCGTCACATGTCCTCCAGATACAGCGTCCGGTTTCGCCACAGGTAGAGCACGCCGGACATGGCCGTCAGCAGCACGGTCAGCCACAGCGCGGCCAGCGCGAACGCCGCCGTCCACGGGGCGAAAAACCCTTTCAGCAGCGGCCACCATTCGACATGGGCATCCAGCACCAGCAGCGCGAGGATAGCCGCGATCTGCGAGATGGTCTTGTGCTTCCCATAACGTTCGGCCGAAAGGACCACGCCCTTCGACGCCGCCAACAGGCGCAGGCCGGTGATCGCGAGCTCCCGCGTTACGATGATCACGACCATCCACGCCTCGACCTTCGGGCGGAAACCGACGGAGCCGATGTGGAAGACCATCTCCGGCTGCGAGATCATGTGGCGTTCGACGAGGGCGATGAAGGCCGAGCACGTCATCACCTTGTCCGCCAGCGGATCCATCAGCGCGCCGAAGTTCGTGATCAGTCCTCGCGCCCGCGCGATCTTGCCGTCGAAATAATCGGTCAACCCGGCGATGCCGAAGAAGATCAGGGCCAGCGTGTCGTTGACCGGCGAGCGGGAGAACATGGCCCACAGGAACGCCGCCGTGAAAAAGAAGCGGGAGACGGTCAGCTTGTTGGGCAGGTTCATTCGGAGAAAGCGCGTGCCGGGGTCTTACCGCCAAACCATCGGGCGGAGCAACAACGGCCTCGCAATGGATCCGAGGCTGCACGATGCAGTTCAAGGCACGGCTGGCTATCAGCCTGCCCCGTGCTGACCGCTGTTTCCGAACAGTCGATCTCCTGATGCGCCCACACCCTCTGGTTCCATGTCGGTCGCGCCATGGGCGGGCAAGATGCGCTGTCCTGCCTTGAAGCCACCGCTTCGCGGCCAGATTCAAACGGCACCGTTCCGGCTTACCGGCCGAGGTCCGGCATCTTCTTGAAGCGCGCCAGGGCGTCCTTCCGCCAGTCGCCGGTGCCCGGGGTGGACTCGCTCGGCGAAGATTTCGCGGAGGAACTCGGCGAGCGGATGGACGAGCGCGAAGGCGTGGGTGCAAGGCTGGCCTGGGCGAGTTCGGCCGCGACCGGCTGCGGGTAGAGGGTGGGTTGCACAACTGCCGCCGGTGCGGGAGCAGCCGGCGTGGGCACAACGGCCGCAGGTTTCTCGAAAAAAGAACTGGTCCCGTAGTTCGGCAGCGGCGGAGGCGCGGGCTGGGCCGAGGGTTCGGAGTTCAACGCGGGCGCCATCTTCTGGGCGAACAGGGGGACTTCCTCTTCCGCGTCCTCGGCCCGCCGCCGCCAACAAAGCCGGACCGTCGGCACAGGACCGATGTGGATGATCAGCCCGGTGAAACTCAGGTCGGCGAGCTTCACCTTGTCCTCCATCGCTTCGGCGCGGATCAGGGCGTTGAGGATGCCCATGAGGGTCCGCTTGCCAGCGCATTCCCGCACCAGATTCTCCAACGGAGTGGTGCGCGCATCCTCCAGCTGCTCCAGGTGGACGATGACGCGTGGCAGCTGGCCCTGCTCGATGTCGACACCCGTCAGGTCGTAGCCCGCGCGGGCCAGCGTGCCGATGCCGCCGTCGAGTTCGATCAACGTCTCGGCCAGCGAAGATTCCGTGTCCGCGCGCAACGACGCGACAGTTCCCTGCACGTCGGTGCGGAGCTGCTGGAGCTGGCCCGTGGTGGCGTTCACGGCGTCGCGAAGCTGGGCGGCCTTGGCCGGCGCGGAATCGACGGCCTGCTTGAGCTGCGTGGCCTTGTCGCGGAGGGCCTGGAGGCGGGTGAGCACTTTGTTCATGGCGGGAGAGGAGTTGCGCTGTGAGAGAACCACGGATGATTCCAGTTTTGCACCACGTAAAAAGGCTGCGCCCGAACCGGCCGAACGTCTTCAGGAAAGACCCCCGGCTGTTTCCAGTTGGCAGAATTCCATCGACGCGCCCGGCACCGGGAGCTTTAACAGCCGGACCGATGAAACAGTTCCGCCTTAATCGCCTGTTCAACCCCGCTTCCAACCGCTGCTTCGACGTCGCCATCGACCACGGCTTCTTCAACGAGCGCGGCTTCCTCGCGGGCATCGAGAACCTGGAAAAGGCCGTCCGCACCGTCGTCTCCGCCGCGCCCGACGCCGTCCAGTTGACGGTCGGCCAGGCCCATTATCTCCAGTCCATTCCCGGCAAACAAAAGCCTGCGCTCGTCCTCCGAACCGACGTCGCCAACGTCTACGGCTCGCAGCTTCCGCGCACGCTCTTCAGCCGCATGATCGATTCGCCGGTCGAACAGGCGCTGCGCCTCGACGCCACCTGCGTCGTCGTGAACCTCTTCCGCATTCCCGACCAGCCGGAGGTTTCCGACCAGTGCATCCAGAACATTCTCCGCATCAAACCCGAGTGCGACCGCTACGCCATGCCGCTCATGATCGAGCCGCTGGTCTTCCAGTCGAACACCAAGGCCGGCGGCTACATGGTCGATGGCGACTTGGAGAAGATCCTTCCGCTCGTCCGCCAGGCCGTCGAACTCGGCGCCGACATCATCAAGGCCGATCCGACTGACGACGTGTCCGTCTACAACAAGGTCGTCGAGATCTCCGGCAAGATCCCCGTGCTCGTCCGCGGTGGCGGCAAGGCATCCGATGCCGAAATCCTCGCCCGCACCGAGGCTCTCATCCAGCAGGGCGCGGCCGGAATTGTTTACGGCCGGAACATCATCCAGCACGCCGACCCCGCCGGCATGACGCGCGCGCTCATGGCCATCGTCCACGAAGGCGCGACCGCCGACGTTGCGGCCAAGCTGATCAAGGGCTGATGGACCGGCGGACCCGAGTGGCCGATGTTCGTGCGTCCTCGCTTCGACGGTAGGGCGCGTCACTCCGTGCGCGCCGCCGCCGGGTCTCCGGAGCCCGGCCCGGCTTCAGCGGCTCCGCTGGAGGACTACCTGCCCCCGGGGCTTTCCGCGAGAGACAGGGCAATCGCGCCGGCACCCGGAGGCGGCGCGCACGGAGTGACGCGCCCTACCGTCTGCGGGT
>JAYUUX010000604.1:0-4421 GCA_043754645.1 Verrucomicrobiales bacterium
ACGGAATGGCCATCGTGACCGTTCCGACCGTGCGCAACCTCCACAGCGCGGTGAATCCGGCGATCAAGTCGCTGAACTACCTGAACAACATCCTGGCCAAGATCGAGGCCAACAACGCGGGAGTCGAAGAAGCGATCATGCTCAACTCCGAGGGCTATGTCGCCGAATGCACCGGGGACAACATCTTCATCCTGAAAGACGGGAAGATGTTCACGCCGCCGCTGTCCGCCGGTGCCCTTTACGGCATCACGCGGGCCGCGGTCGTCGATCTCGCCCGGCAGCTGGGCATCGAAGTGACCGAGCCCAACTTGACCCGATACGACATCTTCAACGCCGACGAGTGCTTCCTGACGGGCACGGCGGCGGAAATCATTCCTGTGACCAAGGTGGACGGCCGGACCATCGGCGACGGCAAGCCCGGCGCAACGACCCACAAGCTGATAACCGCCTACCGTTCCTTGACTAAGCAAAGCGGCGAGCCGATATACCCCTGACTTTATGCAGTGCATGGTGTGCAAGCAAAACGCCGCGAAGGTCCACTTCACGCAGATTGTCGGTGACAAGATGCAACGGGTGGACCTCTGCGAGGAATGCGCAAAGGCGAAGGGCGTCAATGACGCCGGCAGCTTTTCGTTCGCGGATCTTCTCCTCGGCATCTCCGGGGAGAAGGATGCTTCGGCCTCGGGCTCGGCCGCTCCGTCGGCCGCCGAAGTCGACGAGCTGAAATGCCCGACATGCGGATTCACGCAGGCGGACTTCAAGAAGAACGGCCGGCTCGGCTGTCCCGAGTGCTACAACACCTTCGCCGATGGACTCGAAGGCCTCTTGAAGACGATGCACAAAGGCACCCGCCATGTCGGCAAGATGCCCTTGGCATTGAAGACCAGGACCGATTCGTCGGAACGCCTGAAATCGCTTCAGAAACGTTTGGAAAAAGCCGTTCAACAGGAAGATTTCGAACTGGCCGCGAATCTCCGCGACGAGATCCGCCAGATCGCGCCCCGGAGCAGCACTCCGGCCGCTCCTTGAGCGCATGGAATTGATCAATTTTCTCAGCAAGCCTTCGGACTTCAGTCGTCGGACTGGTCCGAACGACAAGATCGTCCTCTCAAGCCGCGTCCGCCTCGCCCGTAACATCCGGGGCTTTGCTTTCCCAGGATTTGCGAAGAAGGCCGAACGTGTCCGCGCCTTCGAGGTGCTCCGGCCGGCGATCGAAGCAACCGCCGCCATGGCTGACCGCTTCGCCGGATCGATGGACACGCTCGATGCATTGGACAAGCAGATCCTGGTTGAACGTCACCTCATCAGCCGCGAACACGCTGCGAAGGGCCCCGGTTCCGGGATCGTCTTCAATCACCAGGAGGTCCTTTGCGTGATGATCAACGAAGAAGACCACCTTCGTATGCAGGCGATCTTCCCCGGCCTTCAGCTCAAGCAGGCTTACGCCGCAATCGACGCGCTCGATTCGGAGCTCGAAAGCCGGCTCGACTACGCCGTCAGCAAGGATCTCGGGTATCTCACGGCTTGTCCCACCAACCTCGGCACGGGCATCCGCGTCAGCGCGATGCTCCATCTTCCCGGTCTTGTCCTCGCCGAGCAGATCAACCCGATCATCCAGTCGGTCAACAAGCTCGGGCTCGCCGTGCGCGGGCTCTACGGGGAAGGCACCGAGGCGCTCGGGAACATTTTCCAGGTCTCAAACCAGATGACCTTGGGAGAATCCGAATCCGATATCGTCGCCCGCCTCGACAAGGTCCTCGCCCAGATCATCGAGCATGAGGAAAACGGCCGGCAGTCTCTTTTGGAGAAGAAGCCGAAGGTTCTCTTCAACCACATCGGCCGGGCCTACGGAATCCTCTCCAACGCCTACAGCATCTCATCGAAGGAGACGATGAACCTCCTGTCCCTGCTCCGGCTGGGACACGACCTCGGGTTCCTGCCCGGGGTCGAGCGTGCGTTGGTCGATGAACTTTCGATCGTCACCCAGCCGGCGCACTTGCGGAAGAAGTTCTCCGATGAACTGCAGCCCGAAGAGCGCGACCTGCTGCGGGCCGACATGCTGCGAGAACGTCTCGCCGGCGTGCCGCGGCCGCAGTGCAAGGCCCGCGGCGACGACCCCTCTCTGGACAAACCACAGGAGTAGGCACAGCTTGAAACACGAAGTATGAGCGACGAAGCAATGAACAATTTCACGCCCCGGGCTCAGCAGGTGTTGGCCTTGGCGCGCAAGGAGGCCGACCGCTTCAACCACAATTTTGTCGGCACGGAGCATCTTCTTCTGGGGCTGATCAAGTTGGGCCAGGGCGTCGCCGTGAACGTCCTCCAAAAGATGGGACTCGACCTGGAAACCGTGCGCCTCGAAGTCGAGAAGCAGGTCGGCACGGGTCCCGATCAAAAGATGGTCGGCAACATTCCCTACACGCCCCGCGTCAAAAAGGTCCTTGCCCTGGCCGCGAAGGAAGCCAAGGCGCTCAACCATACCTACGTCGGCACCGAACATATCCTCCTCGGTTTGCTGCGTGAGGGCGACGGTGTTGCCGCCCGGGTCCTCAAGAACCTCGACGTCGACATTGAACTGACCCGCCAGGAAATCCTGAAGGAGCTCGATCCGAACTTCGCCGCCCAGGAAGAGCAGTCCGGCATCCCGCAGGAGAGTCAGGGAGAGAAACCTCCCGGCGCCGGTGAAAAGAAGGGAGACGTCAAGACTCCCGCCCTCAAGGCCTTTGGCCGGGACCTGACCGAGATCGCCAAGAAGGGTGAGATGGATCCCGTCATCGGGCGCCAGTCGGAGATCGAACGCGTCATCCAGATACTTTGCCGCCGCACCAAGAACAACCCGGTGCTGCTCGGTGAAGCCGGTGTCGGCAAGACCGCCATCGTCGAAGGGCTCGCCCAGGAAATCGCCCGTGGCAACGTTCCGGAGATCCTTCGGGAAAAACGCGTCGTCACCCTTGACCTCGCGCTGATGGTTGCCGGCACGAAATACCGCGGCCAGTTCGAGGAACGGATCAAGGCGGTGATGGACGAAATTCGCCGCGCGAAGAACGTGATTCTTTTCATCGACGAGTTGCACACGATCGTCGGCGCCGGTTCCGCCGAAGGCACGATGGACGCGAGCAACATCATCAAGCCCGCGCTCGCTCGTGGCGAGATGCAGTGCGTCGGCGCCACCACGCTCAACGAATACCGGAAATACATCGAGAAGGACGCCGCCCTCGAGCGCCGCTTCCAGAGCGTCAAGGTCGAGGCCCCGTCCATCGAGGACGCCATCGCCATTCTCAAGGGCCTTCGCGGCAAATATGAGGAGCATCACCGCGCGAACATCACGGACGCCGCGGTCAAGGCTTCGGTGGAGTATTCCGAACGCTATATCACCGACCGCTTCCTTCCCGACAAGGCCATCGATGTGATGGACGAGGCCGGTTCCCGCGCCCGCATCATTTCCATGACCCGTCCTCCCGAGGTCAAACTCCTCGAAGCCGACATCGAGGACATCAAGGGCAAGAAGGAGAAGGCCATCAAGGAGCAGGACTTCGAGGGTGCCGCGTCGATGCGCGACAAGGAACGCCAGGCGAAGGAGAAGCTCGAAAACGTTCTCACTACCTGGCGCACGAACCGCGAAGAGAAGCGGGTCACCGTCGACGAGGAGGACATCATCCAGATCGTCTCCAAGTGGACTGGCATCCCGTTGACCCGTCTCGAGAACAACGAGAAGCAGAAGCTTCTCCGCCTCGAGGAGGAGATGGCCAAGATCGTCATCGGCCAGAAGGAGGCGGTCTCCGCCCTTTGCCGGGCGCTGCGCCGATCCCGTGCCGATCTCAAGGATCCGAAGCGGCCCATCGGGACGTTCGCGTTGCTCGGGCCCACCGGTGTCGGCAAGACGCTCCTTGCGAAGAGCCTGGCGGAAACCTATTTCGGCGACTCCAAGTCGCTCATCCAGCTCGATATGTCGGAATACATGGAGCGCCACAACGCTTCCCGCATGATCGGCTCGCCCCCGGGCTATGTCGGATTCGAGGAGGGCGGCCAGCTCACCGAACAGGTCCGTCGTCGTCCATATTCCGTGGTGCTCTTCGACGAGATCGAAAAGGCCCATCCCGACGTGATGAACATGCTCCTCCAGATCCTCGAGGAGGGTAAACTCACCGACAACGTGGGACGCGTGGTCAATTTCCGGAACACCATCATCCTCCTGACGTCGAACGTCGGCGCGGAGCTGATCAAGAAGAACTCCACCCTCGGCTTCTCCCCCATCAAGGACGAGTCGAGCTACGAGAAGATGCGCGAGAAGATCCTCGAAGAGTCCAAGCGCGTCTTCAAACCGGAGTTTCTGAACCGGATGGACGAGATCATCGTCTTCCGTTCGCTGACCAAACCCGATCTGCTCCAGATCCTCGAGGAGGGTAAACTCACCGACAACG
>JAYUUX010000605.1:0-6425 GCA_043754645.1 Verrucomicrobiales bacterium
GGACGCCGTTCCATTTCATCCTGCGGGCCTTGGTGAAAGTCCGTCCAAAGGGGGGGAGCCCGGTTACTTCGTAGACGAAGTTCACCAATGTCTGGTCCGACAGGGCGGCGACGGTCTTGCGTATCATCTCCGCTCCCAGCGCGACGGCGACGTTCATCGCCCGCATGTAGTCGCGCGGGGAAAGATCGATCCACAGATCCACATCCAATGTGGACCCCGGCACTCCCTGGATGTTTGCCGCTGTCATGCCGATCACCTGGAATCTGATTTTTTCAGAGCGCAGCGCCCCCATGAGCCGACCGAGCGGAGATAGTTCACGTTCATCTGCCAGCGTTCGTCCGGCGTCGCCGCCGCGTGGCGGGCGAACAGGATTTTTTCGTCCTCGCTGAGGCTGCGCATCCCGCGAATGCGCTGATACACCTTTGGCCAGTCTTTGAGGGTTGTTTTCATCTGTTCGTTTCTTCGGCATCGGATCATCGGCCGGAGGCCAGAACCTCGTCCGCCTTCGATTCCGTCACCTGCGGAAGGAGCTCTTCGTTGACCATCACCACAGGCGCATTGCCGCAATCGGCCAGGCACTCGACGAACTCCACGGTGAACTTGCCGTCCGGCGTCGTCTGCGGAACGTGCGCGTGGGAGTCGAGGTCGAGCTTCTCGCAAAAATGGGTCCGCAGCTCGCCCGATCCGGCCAACGCGCAGCTGAGCGTGCGGCAGACCTTCACGTGCGTCTTGCCGAGCGGCTCCTGGCGGAACATCGGATAGAACGTCAGGATCTCCTGAACGTTGATCGGTTGCAGTCCAAGCTTCGAGGCGGTCCACACGACGGCGTCCTTGGAGACGTGGCCGAAGTGCTCCTGCAGGGCGTGCAGGAACATGAGGGACGCGCTCCGTTTGACGGGATAGTGCGTCGCCAACTCGTCGAGCTCGGCCTCTAGGTTTGCTGGAACGGAAAAGCTCATCGTTTCAGGTCGTTGGTCATCGGTCGCATTCGCCCATGACGAAGTCGAGCGAGCCGAGGATGGCGACGGTGTCGCTCATCATGTGCCCGGGCAGGAGCTTCGCGAGGATGCTGAGGTTCACGAACGATGGGGCGCGGATCTTGAGGCGATACGGAGTGCCGCCGCCCCGGCTGTTGATGTAGAAGCCGAGTTCGCCCTTGGGATTCTCGGCTCCGAAATAGACTTCGCCCTTGGGCGCGTTCACACCCTGGGTCACGAGCATGAACTGGTGGATCAGCTCCTCCATGCCGGTGAGGACCTTGTCCTTGGGAGGAAGCACGGTCTTGCCGTCGGGAATGTTGATGGGGCCGCCCGGAAGCTTGTCGATGGCCTGGCGGATGATCCGCAGGCTCTGGCGCATTTCCTCCTGGCGGACCAGGTAGCGGTCGTAGCAGTCGCCGACGGACCCGATGGGGATCTGGAAGTCGAAATCCTTGTAGCAAAGATACGGATGGGCCTTCCGGACATCGAAGTCCACGCCGCTGCCGCGCAGGTTGGGTCCGCTCAGACCGAAGTCGATGGCGTCCGCCTTGGAAATGATTCCGACGTCCTTGGTGCGGTCGACCCAGATTCGATTCCGGGTAAGAAGCTTGTCGGACTCGTCGATGGCGACGGAGCATTCCTCGATGAACTTTCTGACGGCTTCGATCCAGCCGGGCGGGATGTCGCGGGACAATCCGCCGATGCGGGTGTAGCTCGTGGTGAAACGCGCGCCGGTTAGTGCTTCAGCGAGGTTATAGACCGTTTCACGCTGCGCGAACGTGTGGAGGAAAACGGTCAGCGCGCCGACATCCATGGCGAAGGCGCCGAGGCCGAGAAGGTGGGCGGAAACACGCGCGAGCTCGCAACAGATGACGCGGATGTATTGGCAGCGCGGCGTCAGTTGGCCGTCGATGCCCATGAGCTTCTCAACGGCGAGCGCGTAGGCGACGTTGTTGGCGAGGGGTGCGAGGTAGTCCAGTCGATCCGTGTAGGGGATGAACTGGGTGTAGGTCATGTTCTCCGCGATCTTTTCGTCGCCGCGATGGAGATAGCCGATATCCGGGTCCGCCTTGGTGATGATCTCACCGTCGAGCTCGAGGATGATGCGGAGGACGCCATGGGTCGCAGGATGCGAAGGGCCCATGTTGAGGATCATCTTCTCGCCCTGCATCTCGGGAAGCTCGTCGGTCGCTCCCGGCGCGGCCTGGCGCTCAGCCACGCGGGCGGCCGGTTCTTTGAAGGAAATTTCCTGGGTGGTGGCCATGGCTTATTCCTCGGGAGTGCGGACGCGGGGTTCGCGCTCCATGCTGTCCTTGCCACCAGCCAAGGTGACGAACGGGCCGCCTTCGAGCGGGGCGCGGCGGGTGAACGCGACGTCGGGCATTTCGCTTGGCTTGCCGGCGAGGGGGAAATCCTTCCGAAGCGGGAAATAGGGATAGCCTTCCCACATCAGGATGCGGCGAAGGTCGGGATGGCCGGCGAAACGGACGCCCATCATGTCGTAGGCTTCGCGTTCATGCCAATTGGCCGTGGCCCAAACTCCGGAGATCGAGGGCAGTTCCGACTTCTCTTCGCTGACGTCCGTCTTGATCCGGAGATAGCTCCGGTGGGTCAGCATTCCGTAAAGCTCATAGACCACCGTCCAACGCGGGTCTTCGCCGTAGTTGTCGATGCTGGTGAGGTCGACGAGATAGTCGAATCCGAGCTCTTTCTTCGCGAAGTGGCAGACCTCGGCGACCTTCGCCGGATCCTTCAGCTTCAGCGTGATCTCGCCGCGAAACTCCACCGCAGCTTCAAACGCTTCGGGGAACTTCGCGGAAAGCTTTTCGCCTAGTTCTTGAGCCGTCTGGGACATGGAAAATCAGGATTGGGCGACCTTCGGGACTCGGCCCGTTTTTCCGGTCAATGCCGTTTTGGCCACGACTTCGTTTTGGCACTTGATCAACGCGTCGAGCAACGCCTCGGGACGAGGCGGGCAACCGGCGACATACACATCGACCGGGATGATGTTGTCGACGCCCTGCAGCACCGCGTAACTGCGATACATACCGCCAGTTGAGGCGCAGGCGCCCATGGCGATGACCCATTTGGGTTCGGGCATCTGCTCGTAGATGCGCCTCACGGCCATGGCCATCTTGTAGGTGACCGTGCCAGCCACGATCATCAGGTCTGATTGCCGAGGCGAGAACCGCATGACCTCGGACCCGAAGCGGGCGATGTCGTAACGGCTGGCTCCGGAAGCCATCAGTTCGATGGCGCAGCAGGCCAAGCCCATAGGCATCGGCCAGACCGAGTTTTTGCGGAACCAATTGATGGCCGCATCGGTGTTGGTGACGATGACTTCGCCCTCAATTTTGGAGTTGTAGCCGACTTCCGTGGTGGTGCTCATGCGCATGAACCAGCCAAATGATTTGCGACGCTAGTCCTCGAAAAATGGGGTCGCAAGAAGTTTGTGATTTATTTCACAAGCCCATCATCGCCACCGAAAAAACTCAACCAAAGGGCCGTGGAATGGGGCTGTTCGCGAGCGAGCGACGGCTTGGAATTCGATGCACCCCCTGTGAACAAGCGCGCCATCAGCGCGTTCAGCGGAGCAGTTGGCGCTCGAGGTAGGTGACGACCTCGCGGACGGAACTCTCGGTTTCCATGCGGTCCTTCACGTGCC
Organism: Verrucomicrobiales bacterium; assembly: GCA_043754645.1. Classification (GTDB taxonomy): domain Bacteria; phylum Verrucomicrobiota; class Verrucomicrobiia; order Limisphaerales; family CANJSG01; genus CANJSG01. Next base: position 3,646 of record JAYUUX010000605.1, read on the forward strand.
GGCAAGCGTGGAGAACGGTTCCGTGGTCCCGGCCACCGAACGCGTCTCCGATGCTGCTGAGGGAACATTCCGTGAGTTGGCGGGAGAGATACATGGCGATCTGACGCGGGAACGCGATGTGTTCCGGGCGGCGCTTGCTGTGCATGTCCGTGAGACGGAGGTCGTAGTGCTCGACCACCCGTTTCTGGATCAGATCAATGCTGATGCTGAGCTTGCCCTCTTCCTGAAGCGTTTGGCTGAGGAGCTTCTGGACGTCGTCGACCGAAAGCTGGCGTTTCACCAGGTCGGCGTAGAAACCGACTCGAACCAAGGCTCCCTCCAAGCGGCGGATGTTCGACCGGATCCGGTTGGCGAGGAATCCGAAGATCTCGTCGGGAATGTTGAAGTTCATCAACGCCGCCTTCTTGCGGATGATGGCAAACCGGGTTTCGTAATCCGGTTGCCGGATCTCGGCCGTCAAACCCCACTCAAAGCGCGAGACCAACCGCTGTTCGAGATTCTGAATCTCGCTGACCGGACGATCACCTGCGATGACGATCTGTTTGTGGTTCTCGTAGAGCGCGTTGAACGTGTGGAAGAACTCCTCCTGGATGCGCTCTTTGCCGGCGAGAAACTGGATATCGTCGATCAGCAGGACGTCCATCTGGCGATACCGCTTCCGGAAACGCCCGATCTGGTTGTTCTGGATCGACTCGATGTATTCGTTGGTGAACTTCTCGGTGGTGACGTAGACGACCTTGGATGTCTTCCGGTGAGTCGCGATGTGCTGGCCGACCGCCTGCAGCAGATGCGTTTTCCCAAGACCAACACCACCATGGAAGAACAGGGGATTGTAGGAACGCCCCGGAGTCTGGGCGACGGCCAACGCGGCGGCGTGCGCTTCGTTGTTTCCGTCGCCGACGACGAAGGACTCGAACGTGTTCTTCGGATTGAAACAAAGCTCCCGACCAACGACGGCCGGCATCGAAGGGGCATGGGCTAGAACGGCAGCGGGCTCGGTGGCCTCGGGCAGGGAAAGCTCAGCGACCACGAGTTTGGCCGCGTCCGCACGGACGACGAACCGGATGTCCATCGCGCGGCTCGTGATTTGGGCGAGGACATCCCGAATCAAGGCCGAGTAGTTGTCCTGCAGCCAGTGCATGAAGTAGTCGTTCGCCACTCCGAGCGTCAGGAGGTCGGCCTCACAAGACACCGCCCGGATCGGCCCAAACCACATCCGGAAGAGGTCCGGATGGACCATCTGCCGCAACATGTCCTGGGCCTGACGCCACAAGGTTTCCGGTTCCGCAGCGGGGGCTGCGGAAGGCGCAAGGGGCGGCACTTTATTCACCGGCGGTTTCTTCACTGCAAAAAGCTGCTTCCAAGTCGACTGCGGCATCCTGGTCCATCTTCCAGCAACCGCACTCTTTGGCCTTAGGACCACGGAATGCCGCCGTTCTTGCCGTGGTTTAAGGGCTCCTCAAAGAGTTTCCCTGCAACCACTTCAGCACACCGCCAGTTTCCCGGAAGCGGCATTCGGACACGATGCACCCCAGTCGCTGGCAGAATCTCCGCCAATCTGGGGGGCGTTTAATTAGAAGACCCCCGCAGGCTGCGCTAGGACAATGTTTATGCACTTCTCCCCAAGTTATTCACAGCCAAAAAAGCCCTAAAAACAGGCCTCTCGACCAGAGCCCCCGGAAGAAACCATTGCTGGCTGGGGCTAACCGCTCTTCACAGCAAGATTTTGCCCGGCCTACGGGGCTTTTGTTACGGTCCCGTCACACGGACGTTTCGAATGGTTCCACCGCCGATTCTGTCAAGCGATTGGTCCTCCCAGCCTACATAAAAATCTCCGCCGAGATTTCCGGCAATACCGGCGGTTGTTCGGCCATGTCCGCCGGGCTAAACCGTTGCGGAACCGGTGAACGCGAAATCGGCCGGGCCCGTCAGCGCGACATCGCCGAACTCGCCGTTTTCCTCACGGAATCCCACTTCTAGTAGGTCGCCGCCCTGGACCTGGACCTTCACGGGCGACGTGAAGCCCTTCAAGCGGGCCGAGATCAGGGCGGCCGCGGTCACGCCTGTGCCGCAGGCGAGGGTTTCCCCTTCGACACCACGTTCATAGGTGCGGACACGGATGAAGTTGGGGCCTTTGACCTGGACGAAGTTCACGTTGGTTCCCCGCGGCTTGAAGTGCGCGTGGTAGCGGACCTCGGCTCCCACACCGGCCACCATCGCTTTGTCCGCGTCGTCGACATAGACGATCGCGTGCGGAACCCCCGTGTTGATGGAGTGGATCGGAGTCGCGCCTTGCTGAAGGGGGACGGATTCGTTGAGGCGCAAGCTGTGTGGCGTGGTCAGGTTCACGGTGACGCGATCGCCGTTGAACCGTGCCCGGATGACGCCGGCGGCCGTCTCGAAAGTCAGGTCCCCCATCGCTCCGGTGAGTTTCTGGATATACCGGGCGAAACAACGCGCCCCGTTGCCGCACATTTCGGCGGCCGAGCCGTCGCTGTTGTAGAACTGCCACGACCAGTCGGCTTTTCCGGAATCGCACGGGACCAACCCCATGATGCCGTCGGCGCCGATACCTCGTTGGCGATGGCACAAATGGACGATCTGTTCGGTAGTGAGCGAAATCTTGCGGTCACGGTTGTCGAAGAGAATGAAATCATTCCCGGCACCGTTCATCTTGGTGAACTCAAGCAACATGGCCGCGCAACGTAGGCCCAAGACGGACGCCATCAAGCCGGGAGTGACAAAGGCGGGGCGTCAGGCTTTCGACAGAATGGCGGCGA
>JAYUUX010000606.1:0-2218 GCA_043754645.1 Verrucomicrobiales bacterium
GGTAGCCGTGGTCGCTCCAGAAGACGACGATGGTGTTGTCCCGCAGGCCAAGCCGGTCGAGTTCGTCGAGCACGCGGCCGATCTGGGCGTCGAGGAAGGAAATGGTCGCGTAGTAGGAGAGCTTGATCTCGCGGGCCTGGTCCTTGGTCAGGCCCTTGTAGGGCCAGGGTTTTGTGGAGGCGAGCGCGGGAGCGAGGGCCGTTTTGCTGAAGTCGGGAGCGAGGTCGGGCAGCGTGATCTTTTCCATCGAGTAGCGGTCGAAATACTTCTTCGGCGCGATGAAAGGGCAGTGGGGTTTGTAGAAACCGACCGCGAGGAAGAACGGGTCTTTGCCATGGGCTCCGAGCAGTTCGATCGCCTTCGTGGCGACCTTGCCGTCGGTGTGCTCCTCGTCCTTGCCGGAGGCATCGCTCAGGTAGGCCATGGAGGCTCCCAGCCCCGTGTTCTTGGGCGTGTAGTTGATGACATCCGACTCGAGGGCCGTCTTGTCGCGGCCGGCCGGGTTGTAGAACTCGCCCCATGACTGCGGGTCGTCGAGGCCGCTGGTGCCGATGTCCCCCGGATTTCCGTAATGGTAGATCTTGCCGACGCGGGCGGTGTAGTAGCCGTTGTTCTTGAAGAGCTGCGAAAGCGTCACGACATCCGGAAGCCCGGTGCGAAAGCGATATTTCAGGTCGAATACCCGGATCGTATCGGGCCTCAGTCCGGTCATGAGGGACGAACGACTGGGCGAGCAGAGCGGGAACTGGCAGTAGGCCCGGTCGAACGTCACGCCGCGCGACGCAAGGCGGTCGAGGTTGGGCGACTTGACCAGTGGATGGCCGTAGAAGCCGAGGTCGTTGTTCAGGTCGTCGGTGGCGATGAAGAGAACGTTGGGCCGCTTGGCGTCGGCCGCGTCGACGGCCGCGATCAGGAGCGAGGCGAAGGCAATCGTGGCGGCGATCCGTCGGATCTGGGGCTTCATCATGTTCGTTCGGTTCAGTTGGTTTTGGGCGCGTCCTTCTTCTTCTGGTTCTTCTTCGCGGGATTGGCCGAACCTCCGAAGACGCTGGGAGGTTCGACTTCCGGCACCTTCAGTTCTTGGCGGAGACGGGCGAGTTCCTTCTGCAGATCCCCGGTGACCTTCGCGTAGGCGGGATCGCCGAAGACGCTCTTCATCTCGTTGGGGTCCTTCTGCAGGTCGTAGAGCTCCATGTAGTCCGGGCCCATGGCGTAGAAGCGGACCAGCTTGTAGCGGTCGGTGACGACGCCGTAGTGGGGCTGGACGCGGTGGGGTTCGGGATACTCGTAGTAGTGGTAGTAGAAACTCTTGCGCCAGTTCGCCGGGGTGTTGCCGGCGAGGACGGGAAGGAGATTGCCACCCTGGACGTCGTTGGGCACGGCGACCCCGGCCGCGGCGAGGAAGGTCTGGGCGAAGTCGACGGTGGAGACGATGTCCTTGTTGACGGTCCCGGCCTTCGCGTGGCCCGGCCAACGGACGAGCAGCGGCGTGCGTAGGGATTCCTCGAAGATCCAGCGCTTGTCGAACCAGCCGTGCTCGCCAAGGTAAAAGCCCTGGTCGGACGCGTAGACGAGGATTGTGTTGTCGGCCAGGCCTTCCTCGTCGAGATACTTGAGGACCGCGCCGACGCTTTCGTCCACGGCCTTCACCGTGCCGAGGTAGTCGTGCATGTAGCGGTTGTATTTCCAGCGGACGAGGTCCTTTCCGGTCAACGTCATGTTGGTGAACTTCTCGTTCCGCGGCACGTAGTAGGCCTCCCATGCCTTGCGCTGTTCGGGCGTGAGACGGGGCATGGAAGTGAGCTTGTTGTCGTGGGGCGTCATGATCTTCTCGATCGACATGCGCTGGTCTTTGACTGCGATTCCACGGCCTTGGTAGTCGTCGAAGAGCGTCGCTGGTTCGGGATAAACCCGGTCCTTGTCGTGGCCGAGATGGCGGAGGGCGGGGGACCATTCGCGATGCGGCGCCTTGTGCTGGATCATGGCGAGGAACGGTTTGGTCTTGTCCCGCTTCTTCATCCATTCCAACGAACGCTCAGTGATGATGTCCGTCACGTAGCCGGGCTCCTGGACGGTCTCGCCCATGCGGATCATGGGCGGGTTGTAGTAGACGCCCTGGCCGGGAAGGATCTGCCAGTGGTCGAAGCCCGTGGGATCGCTCGCCAGATGCCATTTGCCGAAAATGGCGGTCTGGTAGCCCGCCTTTTGCAGGAGCTTT
>JAYUUX010000607.1:0-1832 GCA_043754645.1 Verrucomicrobiales bacterium
TGCCCCATGAACATGAAACGACGGTTGATCCACCAGCCATTGGGACCTCCGGCTCCCGAGACGATGCGGCGGAACTCAACCGCGCTTTCTGGCGGCATCACCTCATCAGCGTCGAGGATGAAGACCCACTCGTGGGCGAAGGGAAGGTTTTCGAGGGCCCAGTTTTTTTTCTTCGGCCAGGTGCCCTTGAATTCGAACTGAACCACCTTTGCTCCGTGCTCTTCGGCGATCTTCTGGGATCCATCGGTGCTGTTCGAGTCGACGACAAAGATCTCGTCCGCCCATGCGACCGCCGCCAAGCAGCGAGGAAGGTTCTTCGCCTCGTTCTTGATCGGTATGAGGATGGAAACGGGGACTTTCGTCATGCTTCGGTCAAACAAGTTGATCCGTGTGATGGGCGGGGTGTCTTCCGCTAGGCGTCTTTGCCGCTGTGGTCACTATCGGGTCGCCAGAGTCTCGGCTTGATTGGTTTGCAGGGTTGGCCAGCGCAGACGGTCCATGCCGGAACATCTTTGGTCACGACCGACCGTGCTCCGATCACCGCCCCGTCACCGATCGTGATTCCCGGTTGAACAAAGCACTCTGCAGCCAACCAGGCGTAGGCCCCGACATTGATCGGCTTCGCGAACAATGGAAATCCCCCGTCCTCGTAATCGTGGCTGCCGGAGCAGAGGTGCGCTCCCTGCGAGACGACAGCCCGGCGTCCGAGGCGGATCTTGGCTTGCGAGTAGAGGATGGCACCGCTGGCCACGCCGACGTCTTCAGCGCACTCGAGGTTCCACGGCGCCCAGATGATCGCTCCCGGGTAGATGTGGCAGGATCCCGCGATCTTTGCCCCGAATGTTCGGAGAAGGAACCGGCGCCACCCGTGGAATGGCCTCGGGCTCCACCGAAACAGAGTCGCTTGCACCAGTCCCCAGCAGAGGCGACCCAAGCGGTTGCCGAGCGAAAAGCTCGGGCCGGCGTGTGCGTCGCCGGACGCCCGATAGGCCGGATCGCGGCCGGGAGGTGGTTGAGGGTTGCGCATCTTTGACGCGGTGGAATACCCCGTCGGCAGGTCAGCCTGCAACGCCGATGCGTCGCGAGCGAATGGCGGCAACCTTCCTGGCCAGCTCCTGTAGACCCTGTCGAACGCCCCGGGCCAGCCGACGGACGACCCACGGAAAGATCAGCGGCGAGATCGTGGTTCGAGCCGGACATATCCACAGCGCCCCCAGTATGAGTCCCAGCGCGCGGATAAAACGCCTTTGCTGCAGGGCCGATTCGGCCACGCCGATTCTCCGCGATGCGGCGCGGACCCGGACGAGTCCACGGCGATCGTCGCCTCGCGCCATGTGCATTCCCAGGCGGTAAACACGGTTGCGGAGCTGTTGGAGGTTTGCCGGGCGCTGCTGGTTCTCATGGAGCCGATAGAGCATCACGGAGTCCGGGATGAGGACGACCGGCCCTTGGCGCGCCACCTCCATCCAGAAGAGCCTGTCCTCGGTCGCGTTCAGGTCCACGCGGAAACCCGGGGTGCTCCTTGCCGCTTCGGTCAAAAACAGGTTTTGGCCGGAAACTGCCGACCATCCGAAGACGAGTTCCGGAAGGATATCGCGCGTGGCACGGAACCACGTGTGGGAATCCTTCGTTCGTCCACGTTTCCCCAGTGATGCCCGCCAATCGATGCGGGCCCCGCAGGAGGCAACTGCTCGCGGATCGGAGGCCACAGCGTCATGGAGCCGTTTGAGACAACCCGGCAACAGCACATCGTCGTCGTCCAGGAACATCACGGCTTTCCCGGTCGCGACCGCGAGGCCGTTGTTGCGGCTGCGGCTTCTCTCCTGCCGGAC
>JAYUUX010000608.1:0-2249 GCA_043754645.1 Verrucomicrobiales bacterium
GGCTCGTGGAGACAGACGATTCGATGAAGGAGATCGCACGGCTGGTCGGCTACTCGGACCAGTTCTTCTTCAGCAAGGACTTCAAGCAGATGACCTCGCTGACGCCCACGGACTACCGTAAACGCGAGAAAGGTTTGAGATGACGAAGCACGAAGGCCAAAGGCCGAAAGTTGTCGGCGCCATGCGGCGCGTTCAAATGATGAATGGAACGACCCGCCGCGTTCTCCGCATGTAGTCCGGGTAGGCCTCGGGAAACGCCAACAGGAGCTGCCGTTCCTCGGCCAGCATCCGCACCCAGAAACACACGATGATGAGAGCGCCGAGGCCGATCGCTAAGGCCGAGCGATGCGACCCGGCCGCCGCGCCCACCCACCAGATCATCGAGGCATAGAGCGGGTGGCGGAGGAAACGAAACGGACCCGTCGTGACCAAGCCGCCGGGGGTCGGTTCCGGCCCCATGTGCAGGGACCGAAACCCGAACGTGAGCCGGGCCCAGATCATGAGCGCACCGGCGAGAACTTGAAGAACCACGGCCCAAGCCGACGTCGCCAGGATCTCGCCCCGCCAGACCATGGCTCCGATCGCCGCCACCGCCACGACCAACGCCGCTCCGGACCAAACCGCATCGCTGCCCCCGACGGACTTCGATTGCGGATCAGCCATGACGCGAACGGGGCCTACTTCTTCTTGGCCGGGGCTTTCTTGGCCGACTTCGAGGCGGGGCCGCGTCCCTTGAAGGTCAGTTCCGCGATGCCGGACTTGTCGAGTTCGCCGAGGCCGACGGTAACCATCTTCTTGTATTGGGAGAGCGCGGTCTTCGCGAGCGGCAGGTTGAGCTTCTGCGCCTTGGCGAGGCTGTAGGCGATGCCGGAATCCTTGGCCGCGTGGGCCGCGCTGAAGAAGCAGCTGTGGTCGCGGTTCTGCATGTCCTCGCCATCGCTGCGGAGGACGTTGGAGTTCGCGCCGGTCTGGCTGAACACCTCGCGGAGCATGGCAAGGTCGAGCCCGAGCGCGTCGCCCAGAGCGAGACCCTCGGCAAGCCCTGCGGTGTTGATGTTCATGACCATGTTCACGAGCGCCTTCACCTGCGCGGCCGTGCCGGCGGGTCCGATGAAGCGGAGCAGCTTGCCTTCGTCGGTCAGCTTCTTTAGCAGCGGCTCGACGGCGAGGTAGGCGTCTTTGCGTCCGCCAACCATGAGATAAAGCGTGCCGTTGCGGGCCTGGGTGATGCTCGAGGCCATGCAGGCTTCAAGCGAGGCGGCGCCGGCCTTGCGGGCAAGCGCGTCGACCTCGACGTGGACGGACGGCGTGATGGTCGCGCAGTTGATGAACGTCCGGCCCTTCGCTCCGACCAGAAGGGAATCACCCTTGGTCGCGAAGATGGAGCGCATGGCCTTGTCATCGGTGACGACGGTGATGACCACGTCGGAAAGCTCGGTGACGCGCGCCAATGTCGTGGCGACTTCGCAGCCGAGTTCCTTGGCCAGCGCGGCCGTGGCTTCCGGCCGGACGTCGAAAACTACGGAGACCTTGAAGCCGCTATCCTTGAGGCGGCGCGCCATGTTGGCGCCCATGCGGCCGACTCCGACGAATCCAATGCGTTGGGACATGATGATGGAAAGTGGGTTTGCTGAGTTCGCCCCGACTTAGCCAGCGGGCGCGGCCCGGTTCAACGCAGAATCGAAACGGATCACGGCCTTCCAGGCCGCAGCGGATGGGATGCTTTAGAGATTATGGAAGCACTCTAAGGCTCGGATGCGCTGCGGCCTGGAAGGCCGTGATCCGGGGATCATCAGATCTCCACGCCGGCGCGGAGGCGGAGGGTCAGCTCGGCGCGGTGCTTTTCCAGAAGCCGTTTCGTCGCGCGGATGCCGTTGGGCTCGGGGAGGACCGCCCCTTCGTATTCGACGCCGATCCAACCGCGGTAGCCGGCCCGCCAGACGATCTCGAGCATGCGCCTGTAGTTGATCTTGGTCTCCTCGCCGTCGTATTCGAAGTCGTTGGTCTTGGCGCTGACCCCCTTGGCGAAGGGCATCATCTCGGCCACGCCGACGTAGCGGTCGTAGTCGTAGAAGTTGCCGAAGTCCGGGAGCGTGCCGGCGTTCGGCATGCCGACCATGCGGATGACGCCGGCGAGCCATTTGCCGTTGGACGAGAAGCCGCCGTGGTTCTCGACGATGACGTTCAGGCCCAGCTTCGCGGCGTATTCGCAAAGGCCGCGCAGACCGTCGGCGGCGAGCTTCTGCTGC
>JAYUUX010000609.1:0-7003 GCA_043754645.1 Verrucomicrobiales bacterium
GCCTCCACGACGGCCACGCGCTGGCGTTCTATTCCGACCGGACGTTCAAGAAAACCTCCGCGCTGCCGCCCGCAAACGTCGCTGCCACGCCGCCGGTCACCAACGTGCCTCCCGCAGCCGCCACCAATGCCGCCGGGACGTCGCTGGTCTTGACGAACCCGCTGCAACAATCCCTGGCGTTCGATTTTCTCGGCAAGGAGCACGCCCGCAACGGGCGCTGGGCGGAGGCCGAGGCGGCATTCCGCGAGGTGGTGCAACGCGCCCCGACGAACACCTGGAATCATTACAATCTCGCCTACGCCCTCAGCCAGCAGGGCCGATGGAAGGAGGCCGAGGGGCCGAGCCGCGAAGCCCTCCGCCTTCAGCCGACGAACGTCCTTGCCCGCGTCATGCTCGGACACGCCCTTGGCTACCAGTCGAACTGGAGCGGGGCCGGGGAAGCCTTCCGCGAGGCGATCAGGCTCGACGCCACCAACGCCGTGTTGCGGATGTATCTGGGCAACACGCTGCGCTCGGAACAGAAGATGGCGGAGGCCGAGGCCGCCTTCCGCACGGCAGCGGGCCTGGAACCGGGCAATCCACGATTTCAACTGGAACTGGCCCATGCCTGCGTGGCCCAGGGAAAATGGAAGGATGCCGAGGGGTCTTATCGCGAAGTGCTCCGACTGGATCCCAACAACGCTTGGGCGCACGGGGGCTTGGGCCATGTGTTCATGGGGCAGAACCGGCTCACGGAAGCGGAAACCAGTTACCGGGTGGCCATAAAATCGAGCCCGAATTTCGCGCAGTTCCATGCCGACCTCGGCGGGACGCTGCTTCGCCTGGGGCGGCGCGACGAGGCGCGGGCAGCGGCGCAGCAGGGCGTTCGCCTCGGTTGCCGGCAACACTGGGTTTATCGCGAAGTGGGGCTCAATCCCTGAGCGGGCAGGCCATCACCCAACTTATAGGAGGCGGGGCTCGCCCACGAAGTCACGCCCAGTTCACTGTTCCCGCGCCGCAAGGACCGGGGATGTGAAGGGCACAAACATTCCGGCCAGTTCGATTTGGCCGGCTGTTTACTGGAGTCGTGCGAACACGCCGACGGCGCTGTTCAAGGATTCCGCGTCGACGTCGACGAGGATCCGGGGGAACACGCCGAGAAGGAACATGCCCGCCATGCATACCGCCAGGGTAAAAGCCAAGGCACTGGGAACGGGGATCGGCGAGTGGTCGGAGACGTCCTTGGACCAGAAGATGGCCCGGATGACGCCGAAGTAGTAGTAGAGCGAGATCACGACCGCGATCACGGCGACGGCGAGCAGCACGAAGTGCGGACCCGAGACGGAACCCGCTTTGATGACGGACTTCAGGAGGAGGAATTTCCCGAAAAAGCCGGCCAGGGGAGGTATGCCCGCCAGCGACACCATCGAAAAGGTCAGCGCGGCCGCGAGCATCGGCGAGCGTTTGCTCAAACCTGCCAACACCGAGATGTCGTCGGACTCGGCGTTGCGCGTGATAATCGAGATGACGGTGAACGCGGCCAAAACGGCGAAAAGATAACCGACGAGATACACCAGAACCGCCGTCGCGCCGTCCTTGTTCACCGCCGCGATGCCGAGCATGAGGAAACCCGCGTTGGCGATGCTCGAATAGCCGAGTAGACGCTTCAGGCTCCGCTGCGGGATCGCGCAGAGGCTGCCATAAAGGATCGTCGCTCCGGAGATGAACGCGAGCAGGCCGGACCAGGACTTGGCGACCTCCGGAACCGCGACGAACAGGACGCGCATCAGGAGGACGATGCCCGCCGCCTTGGAACCGACGGCGAGGAACGCGGTCACCGGTGCCGGCGAACCCTGATAGACGTCCGGCGCCCAGACGTGGAACGGAAACGCGGCGATCTTGAACCCAAGGCCCGTCGTCAAGAGCAGCAAGCCGATGAGGAAGATCGGGTCGCCGGAGATGTCCTTCAGCTTGGCCGACAGCTCGATGAAGTTGGTGGTCCCCGCGATGCCCGAGACCAGGGCGATTCCGAAGACCGTGAAGCCGGTCGAAAGCGCACCGAGGATGAGATACTTCACGCCGGCTTCGAGCGACTGGAGCTTGTTCCGCTGGAAGCTGGTCAGGACATAGAACGTGATGGTGATCAGCTCCAACGCCGCGAACATCAGGGTGAAATCGTTCGACGACGCGGCGAACATCATGCCGGCCAGCGCGAACAGGATCAGGCTGTAGAACTCGGAGATGCCGACGGCGATGCGGTCGGCAAAGTCGATGGCGAGGAGGAGCACGATGAACGCGGCGGCAAGGAAGAACCGCTTGAAGAACAGCGACAGGCCGTCGAAGACATACATCTTGCCGAAGGCGGTTCCGAAGTCGGGGAAGGCGGGCGAGAAGCTGGCCGCGAAAATGACGGCGACGCCGGCCGCCGCGATGAAGCCAAGCATGCGGCGCTTGGCCGGGGCGATCCACAGGTCGGCCAGCAGGATCCCGAGTCCGAGAAGGACCGTGGCGATTTCCAGGCTGATGAGCTGGTAGGAATTCATTCGGGTCGGAGGAAATCAGTTGCGGGTGTCGGCCACGTTCAATGGCGCGGGTGTTGGCGCGACCGCGGTGGCTTTCGCAGGGGCGACCTTGTGCGACAGGCTCACCACTTCGGCGATGCTGTCCTTGATTTTCGAGGTCAGCAGCGACGGGAAGCAGCCGAACAGGATCAGGCCGACCAGCAGCAGCGCGTAAGGAAGCTTGCGCCAGAGCTGCCAGACTCCGCCGCCCAGAGCCGAGTGGAAGAACGCTGTGATTGCGCCGAGGAAACCGAGGCCTCCTTCAGACGCGGGGAGCGGTTCCTTGATGATGAACTCTCCGACGTTCTCGGTCTTGGCCTGTGCCGGACCGTGAAGAACGGAACGGATCGCACGCAGCATGTAAATGCCGCTGATGACCAGACCGCCCCAGGCGGCGAAAACGACGATGTTGGGGAGAATCTTCCACGCACCGACCATGACAAGCATTTCGCCGTTGAAGTTGGCGAAACCGGGCAGACCGCATCCGGCCATGAAGCACATGACCATGGCCACACCGATGAATGGCATCTTGCGGAGGAGCCCGCCGAGTTCGTCCATCTTTAGCGTGCCGGTGGTGTTGTAGACGTAGCCGCTCAATCCGTAGCTGAGCGCAGCCAGCAGGCCGTGGGCGACCATGATGACGACCGCACCGGTCAGGCCGATGAGCGAATCACTGGCGATGCCAAGGAAGACGAAGCCCATGTGCGCGACCGACGAATTGCCGATCAGCATGTTGAGATCCTTCTGCCGCATGGCGACCCAGCCGCAGTAGATGATGTTGCCGACGCAAAGGACCGCGAGCACCGGCATCCACTTGGCGACGCCCTCTGGCATCAGCGGCAAGGCGACCCGGATGATGGCATAGAGGCCGGCCTTCTTCAGGACACCCGCATGCATCATGGCCGTGGCGGTCGGTGCGGCGGCGTAGCCCAGCGGCGCCCAGCTGTGGAACGGGAACAGTCCGACGAGGATTCCGAATCCGAACAAAAGCAGCGGGAAGATCACCGACTGCGCGCCGGAACTGAGCGCCTTCTTGGACAGCGCTTCCTTCAGTGTGACGATGTCGAGGGAGTTGACGCCGGCCGAGACGTAGAGGGCGATCAAGCCGATCAACGCCAGCATCGCGCCCAAGGTCAGGTAAAGCGTGATCTGATAGGTGGCGTAGTTCTTCTGCGGTCCTCGACCCCAGACTCCGATCATGATGAAGGTCGGGACGAGGGCGAGTTCGTTGAAGAAGTAGAAGAAGAACAGGTCCAGTGAACAGAACGCGCCGAACGCGCCGCCGGTCATCAGGAGAAGGAGGAGGTAGAAAGTCTTCTCACCCGTCTTGATCTCCCAAGACACCGAAGTCGCCGCGAAGGCCACGATCGCCGCCATCAGGAGCAGGCCGATGCTGATTCCGTCCACGCCCACGTGGTAGTTGATGTTGATCACGTCGCTCGTGATCCACGCCACCTTGTGCTGCATCTGGAAGGTCGCGAGCTTGGCCGGATCGAACCCCTGCGGCTGGAACTGGACGAACGCCGCTATGGCTAGACCCAGGGACACCAGCGTGGCTCCCAACGCCACCAGCCGGATGATGAACCGGAAGTTCCCCGGGATCAGCGCAACGATCAGCGCGGCGATCAACGGGACGGAGATGAGTGTCGTGAGCAAAAGGGACATGGCTATTTCAGGACGATCAGGAGCACGACGACGAGCCCGGCGACGAACAGAAGCGCGTAGGTCTGGATGTTGCCGGATTGCAGCAGGCGCAGAGCGCGGCCCGCGATCTCAAAACCGCCGTGGGTTCCACGGACCATCAGGCCCGAGACGAGCCAACGGTCGATGAAGTCGGCGACGTAGGACAACGCCTCGTGGGTGATCCGGATGAGGAAGCTCCAGATCTCGTCGAAGTAGAACCGGCGCGCCATCGCACGGGCGAAGAATCCCAGCGCGTTCGGCAGCGGATCCTTTTGCGCGTTGCGGTAGAGCGCGAAGGCGAACGACACGCCGAAGACGACGGCGAGGACGCCGAAGATCGCCGCGAACGGGGAGTGGCCGAACGGGGCGAAGAGTTCCGCGATCGGGCCATGGCTTCCGTGGCCTTCGACCCCGAACTGATGGTCGAGCAGGTGGTTGACTCCAAAGACGCCGGCGAGCACCGACGGAATCGCGAGGGCGATGAGCGGGAAGCTCATGATGCCGGGGGATTCGTGGGCGTGTTCGGCGGACTCGGAGCGGGGTTTGCCGAGGAACGCCACGATGAACAGGCGGCTCATGTAGAAGGTGGTCAGCAGCGCGACCAACGCCGCGATGACGAACCAGCCTTTGTTGGCTTCAAGCGCGGCGGCGAGGATGGCGTCCTTGCTGTAGAAGCCGCTGAAGGGCGGAACTCCGGCCAGCGCCAGCGTGCCGATGAGGAAGGTCCAGTAGGTCACGGGCATCTTCTTCTTCAGCCCGCCCATCCGCCAGATGTCCTGCTCGTGGTGGCAGGCATGGATCACGGAGCCGGCTCCGAGGAAGAGCATCGCCTTGAAGAACGCGTGGGTCGTCAGGTGATACATCGCGGCCGAAGGACCCTGTCCCAGGACAACCCCGCCCGTGCCGACGGCCATCACCATGTAGCCGAGCTGGGACAAGGTGGAGTAGGCGAGGATGCGTTTGATGTCGTTCTGCTGAACGGCCATCAACGCGGCGATCAACGCGGTGATCGCGCCGATCCAACCGATGACGGTCAAGGCATCCGGCGTAAAGACGACGAACACGCGGCAAAGCAGGAACACACCGGCCGCGACCATCGTCGCGGCATGGATCAGCGCGGAGACGGGGGTCGGGCCTTCCATCGCGTCCGGCAACCAGACGTGCAGCGGGAACTGGGCGGACTTGCCCATCGCACCGCAGAAGATCAACAGGCCCGCGACCGTTCCCATCGTGCCGAGCGCGGCGGGGTTCCTGGCCAAGGCCGCGGCGATTCCGTCGAAGCTCATCGTTCCGAGGATTCCCCAGACCATGAGGATGCCGAGCATGAAGCCGAAGTCGCCGATGCGGTTCGTGAGGAACGCCTTCTTCGCGGCGTCCGCAGCGGAGGCCTTCTCGAACCAGTAACCGATCAGCAGGTAGGACGAGACACCGACCAACTCCCAGAAGATGAACATCATCATCAGGTTGTTCGCGAGGACGATCCCGAGCATCGAGAAGCAGAAGAGGCTCAGGCTGGCGAAGTAACGCGAGACCGACCGGTCTTCGTGCATGTAGCCCCAGGAGAAGATGTGGATGGCGGTGCCGACACCGGTGACGATCAGCAGCATCAACTGGCTCAGTCCGTCGATCTTGAAGCCGAAGTTGATGATGATGTCCTGGACGGAGCTGGCTTCACCGGTTAGGCCGGGGACTTGGAGGTTGATCCACTCCAGATTCAGCAGGGGACCGAGGAGCGAACCGCCGCCGGTTTTGGCGAACAGGATGACGCTCGCGACGAAGGCCGTGGCAATCGCACCGACCGAGATGCCGGCGCTGAGGCCCTTTGATCCGCGCGTGAAAAGACTGATGACCACCGCCGAAGTCAGCGGCAGCAGGAGAATGATCCAGGGTAGAAGCTCGGGGTTCATCGCGTCGGGCTACAGCTTCATCGTGGTGAGGTCTTCGACGTGGGCGGTCTGCCGTTTGCGGTAGAGGGCCACGATGAGGGCAAGGCCCACCGCCACTTCGGCGGCGGCCACGGTGATGATGAAGAACACCATCACCTGTCCGTTCAGGTTGTTGTTGAACCGGGAAAAGGCGACCAGCGCGAGGTTTGACGCGTTGAGCATCAGCTCGAGCGACATATACATCACGAGGATGTTCCGGCGGATCAGCACGCCGAGCACGCCGAGGCAGAATAGCAGGGCGCTCACGGCCAGGTAATGCTGGAGGCCGACGGGCGGGAGCGAGGGAAGGTCGACGGTGGCGGCGAGCAGGTTCATTTCAGCTCCTTTCGGCTGAGGAGGATGACGCCGATCATGGCGACGAGCAGGAGCACTGAGACTATTTCAAAGGGCAGCAGGAACTTGTCGAAGAGCAGTTTTCCAAGCGCGACGGTGCTGCCTTCGATCGTCGGAGTCGCACCCTTCCACTGGGTTGTGCCGATACTCTTCAGGAAGATCGCGGCGGTGCCGAACACGGCCAACGCGCCGATGCCGGCGCTGATCACCTTGAACTTGCGGCGTTCCTCTTCCTTGATGTCGAGGAGCATGATCACGAAGAGGAAGAGCACCATGACGGCGCCCGCGTAGACGAGGATCTGGACGGCCGCGAGGAAGAAGGCGTGCAGCAGGACGAACAGGCCGGACATGGATACGATCGTGAGCACGAGGAAGATCGCGCTCGTGACGGGGTTACGGCTCAACGGATTCGCAACGACCATCAGCCCGCAGAAGAGCGTCAGGGCGGCGAACAGATAGAAAAAGATGTCTTGGAGTGCCATGCTCAGAATCCGGAGAACC
>JAYUUX010000610.1:0-4984 GCA_043754645.1 Verrucomicrobiales bacterium
CCACAGTCCAACCGCGATTCGACCTTCCGCGTCCGTTCGCTGGCGGAGGGGATCGGCTCCTCGTTGCGGCGACCGCTGTTCCTGCTGCTCGGCGCGTCGGTCTTCGTGCTCGCCATCGCCTGCACCAACGTGGCCCACCTGCTCCTGACGGCGGGGCTCCTCCGGAGCCGCGAGTTCGCGCTTCGGTGCTCGATGGGGGCGTCGCGCAAGCGCATCGCGTGTCAGATCGCCCTCGAGTCCGTTCCCCTCGGCCTGCTCTCAGGGGGGACCGGTCTCTTGATCGGAGCGACAGTGCTACGACTCTTGGCGGCGGCCGCTCCCCCGCGCGCATTCCCGGCGGAATCCTCCCTCCAGTTCGGCCCCTTGTTCATCGTGGCGACGCCGCTGGTCGCGGTCCTCTTGGCGGTTTCGTCAAACCTCTCCGCCGCGTTTCGCGCTACGTCGATCGCCGCGACCGAGATCCTGAAATCCGGCGGCCACGGTGCGACGCGCAGCCGGGGCGCGGGCCTGGTCAGGCCGCTCGTCGTCGCGCAGGTCGCCCTCGCCTTCTGCCTCGTCGTCGGCAGCGGGCTGCTGCTCCGGAGCTTCCTCGGCGTAGCTCGGACCGACCTGGGCTTCGAGCCCGCAGGAGCCGTCGTGGCCACAGTCGAACTTCCGCCCGCCCGCTACCCGGATTCGCAAAGCGCGGCCCGATTCCAGGCCGATCTGCTCGAGCGATTGCGGAGCGCCCCCGGGGTTGCGCAGGCCGGGGCGATGGTGAACCTGCCCTTCGCGGGAGCGCGGCTCCAATTCCCGGCCTATGCCGACCAGAGAACCTACGACAACAGGGCGCAGTTGCGGTTCGCCCTGTATACCCCGACCACTTCGGGGGCGATGGAAGCGCTCGGGATGCGCCTCCGGAGCGGCCGATTCTTCACCGCCTCCGACCAGCGCGCCTCCGAGCCCGTGGCGATCCTCAACGCCAGCGCGGAGCGTGCGATCTTCGGTGATTCGCCGGCTCTTGGCCGCAGGGTGGCTTCGGGCCTTCTGTCCCGCTTCACGAATGGACGGAAGCCGGCCGACCTTGGCGGAGCCTTGCTCGACCCGTCCTTCGCCACCGTCGTGGGGATCGTCGAGGACACCCGCCACAATGGCATCCCCGGCACGGTCGAGCCGGAGGTCTTCTATCCGTTCGAGCAATGCCCCGCGACGGCCGAGGTGCACGAATCGTTCGTCGTGGTCCTTTCGGGACCCGCTTCACCCGCGCAGAAGGTCGCCGCCGTTCGCCAAACAATCCGATCCCTCGATCCGGGCATCCCCACGGACACCGCCTCGACCGTCGATTCCAGGATACAATCCACCCTGTCGGGCCGCCGTTTCCTCCTGCTCCTCCTGGGCCTTTTCGCAGCCATGGCCATCGGCCTGGCCACGTCGGGTATCTATGCGGCCACATCGTTCATGGTAGCCGGACGGACACGGGAAATGGGTATCCGGTTCGCCTTGGGCGCATCGCCCGGATCGATCCTTGGGACATTGCTCAAGCAGGGCATCGCGTCCGCAACTGCAGGGATCGCCGGGGGCTTGGTCCTGTCGATCGCCCTCTCCGGAATAATCCAGGCCAGTCTGGTCGGCGTTTCGCCGACCGACCCGTCGGTGTTCGTCGCGGTGGCCGCCTCCGTCCTCGCGGTCTCCGTGACCGCCTGCTGGCTGCCGGCCCGCCGAGCCGCGCGGGTCGATCCCATGATCGCCCTCCGCAACGAATAATCCGCCCCGATAGCCCAACCCCCTCCTCGCATGAACGATCTGCGCTACGCCATCCGGATGCTGGGCAAACATCCCGTCGCCAACTTCGCGATCATCGTCACGATCGGACTCCTCGTCGGCGGCATCGCCACCGTCTACGCGGGACTTCGCGCCAGCCAGAAGGCAGACATGCCGTTTCCCAGGCCGGAGCAGGTCGTGAAGCTGTGGCGGGCCAAGACCGACGGATTCGACCCCTGGTTGCCGGCGGACATATTCCGCGAGATCCGTCGCAACACGAAGTCGTTTGCGGAACTCGGGGCCTTCTACCAAGGCAGCTCGTTCACCTTGACCGGCGTCGGCGAGGTCGAGTCGGTCTCGACGCTCAACGTGACGGCATCGGTTCCACGGCTGACGGGTTTTCCTCCATTCAAGGGCCGCTACTTCACCGAGGAAGAGCAGGCGGCGGGAGCTCCAGTCGTCCTGCTGAAGCACGCTTTCTGGCTAAAGAAGTTCGAAGGCGACGAGTCGATCGTCGGCCAGACAATCCGTCTCGACGACCGTCCATTCACGGTGATCGGTGTGCTCGCGCCGGAACTCGATCGGTCGGCATTGAACATCTTCGGGACCCAGCTCTGGCGTCCCCGCGAGTTCCGCGCCGTAGGTGAACTGAACGGCCAGCCCATCGACATCGAATCCGTCTACGCCGTGGGGCGCATCCGCGAGGGCGTCACCCTGGCGGCGGCCAGCGCCGAAGTGGCGGCGATCAGCGCGGAGATCGAACGCGGCCGTGTCCAGAATCCGATGGAAAAGCAGATGGCTCCCAAAGGCTACAAAGGCGCCCACGTCGCGGCCCTGGACAAGATGCTGATCAACAGCAGCCAGATGAGCGGCGAACTGGTGGCCATGTGGACCTTCATCGCCGGAGTCGCGCTCTGCGTGATCCTCATCGCCTGCTTCAACGTGACCAACCTCCTCCTGATCCGCGCGGGAAACCGCGCCCGCGAGACGGCCATTCGCGCTTCGCTCGGGGCCGCACGGAGCCGCCTCGTCAGGCAGTTCCTCGCGGAGACGGGCCTGCTGGGACTTCTCGGCGGATGCGCCGGGCTGGTCTTCGCCGCATGGATCATGGCCGTGCTCCGTTCGGAGTATCTCCAACCGCAGTTCGACGCAGGTCTCTTCGGTCTCGCGTTCGCCGCCGCCATGCTGCTTGGGCTCGGCGTGGGGATAGTCCCGGCATTCCGCGGCACGCGCTTCGACCTGTCGCGTGCATTGAAGGATGGCGGGCAAACCTCAGGCGGCCGACAACGCCATCGCCTCCGCAACTTCCTCGTCGCCGCGCAGGTGGGCATGGCGATGGTCCTGTGCGTCGCCGCGGGATTGATGACAAAGGCGTTCTTTCTGCAGAACTCGGTCAAGACGGGTTTCGTTCCGGAACACATGCTGGTGCTTAACGTAAACCTCCGTAGGGACACCTATAAGAGCCAGGAGGATCAGGTCGCCTACGCCAATCGTGCGTGGCGCAGTGTCGGAGAGATACCAGGAGTCAGGGACGCCGCCATGGCCTACCCCGGAGCGCTGTTCTATTGGACCTACCTCCAGACGTTCGAACTGGAACCAAAGGACGGCCACGCTCCCGCGCCGGTGAGCGCCAAGCTGCTGCGGGTCACCCCGAATTTCCACCGGGTCACGGCGGTGACGATCCTGCGTGGCCGCGAACTTTCACCCGACTCCGGCAATGCCGAGCCCGAGGCGGTCGTCACCCAGAGTTTCGCCGACACGCACTTCGCCGGATCCGACGCCTTGGGGAAGCGCATCAAACTGCAGTCGAACAGCGGCGGGGTATGGCTGACCATAGTCGGCATCTCGGCCAAACGCCCGGAGCTTTCCGTGGCGCCGCAGGGATTCGAAAAACGGGAGGAAGTCCACATCAGTTTCCGCCATTCCCAGGAGTCCTCCCATTTCCAGATGCTCGTCGCAACCGATCCACCCGCGAAGCCAATGGCCGGGTCGATCCGATCAGCGGTCCGAGCCCTCGACAACAATCAACCGATCCCGGCCCCGGCCACCGTCGCGACCACCATGGCGGGAGAGCGCCAAGGAACCCGCAATGTGATGGTGCTTTTCTCCGCCGTCGCAAGCTGCGGCCTTTTCCTCACCGTCCTCGGACTCTACGCCGTTGTCTCGTGCAGCGTCGCCGAGCGGACCCACGAAATCGGCATCCGCTTGGCCGTCGGAGCATCCCGCAGTGACATTCTGCTGCTCCTGCTGCGCCAAGGACTGAGGCTCATGCTGCTTGGCATACTCCCGGGACTCCTCCTGGCCTTCGCCATCACGCGCGGCCTGCCGAAAATGGCCCTGGGCGGTGCCTCCGCCACGGATCCAACCACCTATGTTGCGGTGGTGGCGGTGGTGGCCCTCACCGCCCTGCTCGCGTCCTTCATCCCCGCCCGCCGCGCCGCTCGGGTCGACCCAATGATCGCCCTCCGCAACGAATGATCTCCAAAACGAATCCAATGAAACTTAGCTGTTCTATACTCGCCGTTGCTCTCATCTCGTCCGCATTCCCGATGCTCGCGGCGGACACGACCAACCTTGTCGACATTGGCGGAAGGAAGCTCCAACTCGCAGTCCGAGGAACGGGCACGCCGACCATCGTCATCGAAGCCGGCATGGGGGAACCGCCCATCGACAGCGGCTCGTGGACCAAGGTCGTCGACGAACTCTCCAAGTCCAACCGCGTCGTGCTCTACAATCGCGCCGGCCTTGGCCAGAGCGATCCCGCAACAAAGCTTCCCCGCAGCAGCTTCGATGTCGCCCTCGACCTCAACGCCCTACTGACCAAGGCCGCGATTCCCGGACCCTACCTGCTCGTCGGCCATTCCTACGGCGGCCTGCACATCCGCATGTTCGCCAGCCAGTATCCCGCCAAGGTCGCCGGCATGGTCCTCGTTGACGCGTCCCATCCGGATCAGGACCAGCGCTGGCTCGCGTCCTTTGGGCCGCCATCCCCCATCGAGCCGGAGCCGGTTAAACAGGCCCGGCAGTTTCTCACCTCCCGGATCAGCTCGGCGGCCAACCCGGAGAGCATCGATCCGAGGATGACTTCCTCCCAGATCAAGGGCGCGCGCGGCCTCGGCGATAAACCGCTCGTCATCCTGACCCACAGCGCCGGGTTCAAGATGGACCCCAGCCTGCCAGACGACACGCTGCGCCGGATCGAGACGGTGTGGACCGAGATCCAGAACGAATACAAACGCCTCTC
>JAYUUX010000611.1:0-4496 GCA_043754645.1 Verrucomicrobiales bacterium
GCCTGCTGCCGGAGGGTGCGTCCGTAGTCCCGCCTTTAGGCGGAACGGGGCCCCAACCGCCTGAAGGCGGGACTACGAGCCTTCCCACCTCGGAGGCAATTGGCCTGTCCCACGCCGCTGCGTTGTCCCAGGTGCCGCTTCTGCCCGAGGAACTCGCCGCCCAGCAGGCGTTGTTTCCCGTGGGCCGGCTCGACCAGGACCTGCAACAGGTCGATCTGCGCGACCGGAATTCGTGGCGCTTCCTCATGGCCGAAGTGCCGACCGTTGAGCTGCTGGAAGTGCAGCTCGTCAACGCCGTCGCGCCCTTCGTGCTCAACGCCCGGCTCAAGCCGCTCATGCTGCGGACGCCCGAGCGCGACAAACACATCGTCAATGTCTCCGCCGTGGAGGGGCAGTTCTACCGGAAGTTCAAGACCACGCGGCATCCGCACACGAACATGGCCAAGGCCGCGCTCAACATGATGACCCGCACGGCGGCGGCCGACTACCACGCCGACGGCATCCACATGAACGCGGTGGACACGGGCTGGGTGACGGACGAGGACCCGGTGCAGATCGCCGAGCGCAAGGTGAAGGAGCACCGCTTCCATCCCCCGCTCGACATCGTCGACGGCGCCGCGCGCATCGTCGACCCCATCATCGACGGCATCAACACGGGCCGCCACCTCTGGGGCAAGTTCCTCAAGGACTACGTGGAGACGGAGTGGTAGGAGGCCTTTCGATCAATGGCGTTGCTTGGCGTCTTTCGAGGACGAACTTCGTCCGGCCAGTTTGCCGACAAGCACCTGGCTCCAGCGGAGCCGCCTGTTTATAGTCAGCCGACCCACAATGAATCCCCAAGCTCCGGAGGAGCGGCCCAGACAGGGCGCTCCCACGGAGCTTGGGAATCAAGAAGGGGAGGCGGTTGCTATAAACAGGACGGCCCTACGGGCCTTTGGTGTTTGCGGCTGATTCTCGTCACGGTGATTCCGGCTCAACCGCTCATCGCTCTTGTGCCTTATCGGCGTTGTCTGCGGTTGCTTTCCTCTTTCGTCCCGAAGGCCCGCGTTGACTTCCATCTCCCATCCCAACAACGTCCGCGCGTTCGAAACATGATCCGCCGCCACGGCAATCCCGTCATCGTAGGCCGCCTCCCCAAGGCTGCTTGGATGACCATTGCCATGAAGTGGGCTGCCAAGCGTGCAGCCTTCCGGCGGTAGTTGATTTCGAACCGAAACGATTTCACCAAACCCGCCGGAAACACCGGCGGGTTTCTTTTTTCCCACCGGCGCCACGGCATTCCCAAACGACATGAGCAGCGCCAGCAACGACACAGCGACTCCGATCCGGACCTTCACCAGGGGCGCGGAGGTCTTCCACTTCGGCTCGGTCTATCTCATCTGGGGTTCGACCTATCTGGCCATCCGCGTGGCGGTGGAGACGATGCCGCCGTTCCTGATGGCCGGGACGCGCTTCCTCTTCGCCGGCATCTGCCTCTTCCTCTGGCTCAAGCTGCGCGGGGCCGCGTGGCCGAAGGCGGTTCATTGGAGATCGTCGGCCATCATCGGGACCCTGCTGCTGCTCGGCGGGAACGGCATGGTCTGTTGGGCGGAACAGACTGTGCCATCGGGGATCGCCGCGCTGATGGTGGCGACGCAGCCGATATGGTTCATGCTCTTCGACGCGATGCGTCCCGGCGGAGCGCGACCGACATTGCTGGGAATCATCGGGCTTCTCGTGGGCTTCTCCGGCGTGGTCATCCTCGCGACGGGACGGTCGATGGGCGGAGCGGAACTGCCGATCGCGGGAATCCTCGGACTGCTGGTGGGCTGCCTGTGTTGGTCGGGCGGCTCGGTCTTCGGCAAGCAACTGGAGCGTCCACCGTCGCCGCTGATGGGAAGCGCGCTGCAGATGGTATGCGGCGGCGCGGCACTGACCTTGGTGGCGGTGCTGCGCGGGGAGCCGGCGTCGGTGCGGTGGGATTCGGTCTCGAACCAATCGCTGATGGCCCTGGCGTATCTGGTCGTCTTCGGTTCCTGGATCGCGTTCGGCTCCTACGTGTGGCTGCTGGAACACGTCGCGGCCGCCAAGGTCGCGACCTACGCGTATGTGAACCCGGCCATCGCCGTGCTGCTCGGCTGGCTGTTCGTGGGCGAACCGTTCACGCTCCGCACCCTGATCGCGATGGC
Organism: Verrucomicrobiales bacterium; assembly: GCA_043754645.1. Taxonomy (GTDB): domain Bacteria; phylum Verrucomicrobiota; class Verrucomicrobiia; order Limisphaerales; family CANJSG01; genus CANJSG01. The sequence continues at coordinate 2,169 of JAYUUX010000611.1, forward strand.
GGTGATCCTCGGCGGCGTGCTGATCGTGCAATGGCCCCGCGCGAAGAAGGGATGAGCCGCGCCGAAACGCGTCCGGTCATTTCGCAGTGCCGATGCAGAACAGGTTCTTCTCGGTGCGGATGAAGACTTGTCCCTGCGAAAGCGCGGGCGAGGCCTGGACCTTTTCGCCGAGCGGATTCCTGGCCAGCACCTTGAACTCCGGTCCTGCCTCCACCACGGCGGTTTCGCCGTTGTCGCCGACAAAATAGATCCGTCCCTCCGCCACGACGGGAGACGCCCCGAAGTTTCCGCCGACGCGTTCCTGCCACACGAGTTCGCCGGTGTCGGCCTTCATGCACGACGCGACGCCGCCATCCGTGATCGCGAACAGGTGCGGTTTCACGTAGATCATCGAGGGAACCTTCGGCATGCCCTTGCGCTGTTCCCACACGAGGTTCGACTCCTTCAGATCGCCGAAGCCGGTGCCGAGCTTGAAGGCCTTGATGGTCTCCTTGCCGCCCCAGCCGCCGGCGGTGAAGGCGAGCCCGTCGCCGAGGACCATCGAAGGAACCTTGGCTTCGCCGATCACCTGGCTGGACCAGATGCGCTTGCCGGTCTTCGGATCGAATCCCTGCAGGACGTCGCCGGCTTCGCTGATGAGCTGCGTGGTCCCGGTGGGGGATTTCCAGATGGCTGGAACGCTGTGCGCGATCCGGGACAGGCCGCGCCCGGTTTTCCAGCGTTCCTTCCCGGTCGCCGTGTCGAGCGCGACAACGTAGGACTGGTCCCATGGGATCTGCCAACCGACTTTTTTGTCCTCGCCATCGCTGCTGCCGTCGCGCGCCATGATGAGCAGTCCATCGTGCAGGATGGCGGAGGTGCCCAGCCCGTGCTGGCCGTAGAACCGGTAGTCGTGGTTGGTCCAGAGGAGGTCGCCCGCGAAGTTGAGCGCGGCAAATCCACCGTCGCCGAAGCACGCGTAGACGCGCTGCCCGTCGGTCGCGGGCGTCGGCGAGGCGTAGGTGTTGCGGCCTTCCTTGCGCCGTTGGACCTGCTTGAAGACCTCCTTGTCCCAGAGGATCCGTCCGGTCCTGCGGTCCAGCGCGAGCACGCGGCAACTCTCGCCACTGTCCGCGGCCGAAGTGAGGAAGACGCGGTCGCCCCAGATGGCGGGCGAAGACCAGGACTCGCCGGGAATCGCGGTCTTCCACGCAACGTTTTCGGTGGCGGACCATTTGAGCGGGAGCCCTGTTTCGGCCGAGGCTCCCTGGGCGTTCGGGCCGCGGAACTGCGGCCAGTTGTCGGCGCGCGTGGCGCTCGCGGCAACCAGGAGCGTGGCCAGGATCGTGATGGACGTTTTCATGGGGATGGAGACGGGGGTTTTCCGAAAAGGAGCCTCAGGCTGTTGAGGACGACGATGACGGTGCTGCCTTCGTGGCCAACGACGCCAAGCGTGAGCGGGACCGGGCCGAGCGTTGCGGCGACGGCCAGCACGACGACGGTGCCGAGCGAGATGACGAGATTCTGTTTGATGATCTTCTTGGCCCGCAGGCTGAGTTGGTAGGCGGCCCAGAAGTTCTCGATGCGGTCATGCATCAGGATGACCTCGGCCTGTTCCAGCGCGGCATCGGAACCACGTGCGCCCATGGCCACGCCGACATGCGCGGCGGCAAGGCTGGGCGCGTCGTTCACGCCGTCGCCGATCATGGCGACCTTGCGGCCCGCCTGGGCGAGTTCGCGGATGGCGTCGACCTTCTGCCCGGGCTGCAGGCCGGCGCGCACCTCGTCGACGGGAACGAGCTTCTGGAGTTGGCGCCCGGCGGATTCGCGGTCGCCGGTGAGCACGAGTGAACGGATGCCGGCCCGGCGAAGTTGCTCGATGACGGATTTCGACTCGGACCGGACCTCGTCGCGCAGCAGGACGCGCCCGCGAAGTTCCCCGGCCCTCAGCCAGACGACGGACAATCCGGCGTCGCTGTCGTCGGCGGCCGGCGGGCCGGCCGGATCGTTTTCGAAAACCCAGTCGTGTTTGCCAAGCCGGACGAGTTTGCCGTCGACACTGGCTTCGACGCCGTTGCCGGCGACGGAGGTGATCTCGGTGGCTTCGGGCACGGCGATTCCAAGCTTCTTGCCGTGGCGCGTGATGGCGCGGGCGAGGGGATGGTTGGAGTGGGCTTCGACCGCGAGCGTGGCACGGAGCACGTCGGCCTCGCGGCCGGCCGGATAACTTCCCACCGAAGCCACGGTGAGGTCGCCGGTGGTGAGCGTGCCTGTCTTGTCGAGCGCGACGACGTCCACCTCGGCCAGCTTTTCCACCGCAGCACCACCGCGGAAGAGCACGCCGTGCCG
>JAYUUX010000612.1:0-8036 GCA_043754645.1 Verrucomicrobiales bacterium
CGGATCGTCCTTCGCCCTGGCCGCCGGCCGCGCGCCCTGCGCCTTCAGGCGGGCTTCGGCCATGCGCCGGAGGCCCTTGGGGTCGCTGGACGATTGGGGCTTCATTCTTGGGAAAGAGAGTGATCCGTCGTCAGCGGCCGAGGGTTCATGGGAGGAGGCTACGGGTTGTTCTTGAGGAACGCTCGTTCATAAATTGTAAGGCCCCGGTTTCGCCGTTCCCTCCAGTCTCTCTCAATCCTAAAAGCGATTCTCAGAGGGAACCCATCCGGGGCGGGACCTCGGCCGCTACCCGCAGCCGTAAAGCCCGAGCATCCGCCTCCACGCTTTCGCCATGGTTCCGGTGAAGTCCACGGGCCGGATGTTCGCGAGGCACGCCGCGGCGCGGCTGGTCTCCCAATGGAAGACGACATCACCGTGCGATGAGGCGCAGGTCCACAGATAGCCTTGTCCGGCCTTGCCTCATCCCGGGTCGAGATCAACACTAGGCCCGGCCAGAAGAAGGCGTGGGTGAAGAGCCTTGTGGCCAACGCCGCTCAAGGCCGTCTCGTGGCGCCGACCCAAAACCTGCGTCCGACCTAAAATGCCCGGCTGGAGCGCGGGCTCTTCGTTGCCAACAGGGCCGAAGTCCGGGGAAAAAATCACCACCCGCGCCTTCCGCTTCGCGAAGGCAGCGGATAGAGAATCCGAGCATTACCGGGCGTGGAGCCGCCACAACTTGGGCGAGCGTTCTCTGCCCTAACAATGTTGTCGGGAACAATTGGAAACAAAACTTGTTCGCATCGATGCGCTTTGGGTCGCAACGCGCTGTTTTTCGTCATTTGCCTGTCGCGACATATGCCCCTTTGGTTGCGAATGTTAGCGAACTGATGCGAATACAGCCCCCTGATTAAACGAGGATTCGACCCCCGCCCCGTGCACCACTTCGTTCCTATTTGTTCATCACAAGCCCAACCGCTGGCCAGCACGCAAACGTTTCATGGCCGCCTTCTCGCAGGATTTTGACTTCACCCGACCGGACAGAGTTATCTAGGGCCGATGAAACTTCGGCTCCGCGACAATTCACTCCGGCTGCGGCTTGATCGGAAGGAGGTGGCCGCGTTGGCCCTGGCCAGATCGGCTGAAGGCCGAACCGCCGTCTCCCCGGATCAACCATTGGTTTACAGGATCATGCTTTCAGCGGACGCGGAGCAACCGCAGGTCTCGTTCGATCAAGGCGTGATCACAGTCCTGGTTCCCGAAGCCGCCGGCCGGCGCTGGGCCGAGTCGGACGACGTCGGGATCTACGCGACGACGTCGTGGGGCTTGCGCCTGACCATCGAGAAGGATTTCCGCTGCCTGGACACGGGGCCGCGCGACGAGGACGAGTCCCATTCCTACGACCACCCCGGAGCCGCCACGGGCCAAAGCTGCTGAACGACGCATGGCCATGACTCGCTCGGCATTCCTGCTTCTCGGTCTGTGGCTGCTGATGACGGCAACGGACATCCACGCCGCCACGGTGAACGTGTTCGCAGCGTCGAGCCTGGCGGACGCCCTCAAAGAAATCGCGACCGCCTACCAGAAAGAGTCGGGCGACAAGGTGGCTTTCAACTTTGCCGGTTCCAACGTCCTGGCCCGCCAGATCGAGGAAGGCGCCCCGGCCGACCTATTTTTTTCCGCGGACGAGATCCGGATGGATCAACTTGAGAAGTCCGCCCGCATCGCCACGGAAACCCGGACCAACCTCCTCGGCAATTCCCTCGTCGTGATCACGGCGCGCGACAGCCGTTTGCGAATCCCGACCATCGATGAACTTTCGTCGAACAGCGTGCGACGCATCGCCGTGGCCGATCCGAAGGCGGTCCCGGCCGGCATCTACGCCCGGACCCACCTTTCCAAACTTGGCCTATGGGCGGCCGTCGCGCCGAAAGTGGTTCCAACCGACGACGCCCGCGCGGCATTGGCGGCAGTGGAGTCGGGCAACATCGAAGCCGGCATCGTCTACAAGACCGACGCCGCCCTTTCGAAGAAGGTCCGGATAGCGCTGGATTTTCCGGCAGGCTCGGGTCCGTCGATCCGTTATCCGGTTGCCGTGGTGAAGGGCGCCAAGGAATCCGACGCCGCGATCCGCCTCCTCCGGCATCTCCGGTCCGACGCCGCCGCGAAAGTGTTTCGCAAGCACGGGTTCCTGGTGTTGCCTTGAGGGCGCATGAGCGCCGCCGACTGGCAATTGATCTGGTTCACCGCGTGGGTTTCCGCGCTGAGCGTGCTCCTGATCCTGCCGCCCGGCTTGGCGCTCGCATGGCTTCTGGCGAGGAAGCAGTGGCGCGGCAAATCCCTCGTCGAAACCTTCGTCTCGCTGCCCCTGGTCCTTCCGCCGGTCGCGACGGGTCTTATCCTCCTGAAACTTTTCGGCCGGCGCGGCCCGATCGGCGGCGTCCTCCACGATTCGTTCGGCATCGACGTCGCGTTCACCTGGATCGGAGTCGTGCTGGCCCTGGCGGTCATGTCTCTCCCGTTGCTGGTCCGTTCGGCCCGGGTGGCTTTTGAGGAAGTTGATCCACAGCAGGAGGAAATCGCCTCGATGCTGGGAGCTTCAGCTTGGCGGGTTTTTCTGACGGTGACGCTTCCACTCGCGGCGCGCGGCGTCGCGGGCGGATTGATGCTGGCCTTTGCGAGGGCCCTTGGCGAATTCGGAGCCACGATCATGCTGGCGGGAAACATTCCCGGGATGACCTCCACGTTGTCGCTCTCGATCTATCAAGCGGTGCAAACCGGCGACGACAGCCGGGCGTATGCGCTGCTGACGGTGTCCGTCATTCTGGCCTTCGGTTCGCTGTGGCTGAACGAGCGTCTTCTGCGCCGAAAGAACCCGAAGTCCTGAGGCCGTTCCCTCCAGCGTCCACCTTTGGCAAAACTCTCGTGGCGTCCGCCGCCGGCTTCCGTATCGTTTCGTCAACACCCGCGTAACCGTCTCGATCACCCGATGTCATCCTCAGCGACTCCTCGATCTCCCAATCCCATCCCAACCATGAACTTCTCCGACTCAATCCTCCTGAACGGCCAAGACCGTCGCCGCTTCCTCGCCCGCATGGCGGCCGCAGCCGCCTTCGCCTCGGTTCCCGGAGCGTTCGCCGAAGCGCTGACCCGCACGCCGAAGATGACCGAAGGGCCTTTCTACCCCGACAAGCTCCCGCTCGACACCGACAACGACCTCATCGTCATCAACGACGCCACGACGCCCGCCGTCGGCGAGATCACCTACGTCAGCGGCCGCATCCTCGATGCGAACGGCGACCCGATCCGCAACGCCGTCGTCGAGATCTGGCAGTGCGACAACAACGGCGCCTACCTCCACAGCGGCACGGGCAACAAGGACAAGGCCGACAAGAAATTCCAGGGCTTCGGGCGCTTCGTCACCGGGTCCACTGGCGAATACCTTTTCCGGACGATCAAACCCGTTCCCTACCCCGGCCGCTCGCCGCACATCCACTATAAGGTCAAGCAAGGCGGCAAGGACCTGCTGGTCACCCAGCTCTTCATCAAAGGCCATCCCGGCAATGAAAAGGACGGCATCTGGAAGGGAATCAAGGATCCGAAGGCCCAGGCCAATGTGACCGTCGATTTCGCCCCGCTCAAGGGCGCCAAGGCCGGGGAACTGGCCGCGAAGTTTGATCTTGTTCTCGGAATGACTCCGACCGCCTGATCCCTTTGTTCCGCGTAACCACCAAACTCATCTTGCCATGAAGAAGCTGCTCGGATTCCTCGTCGCCCTCGCGTTCGTCACCTCCGCCGTCCACGCCCAGGACTGGGCCTAGGCCCGCCTCGAGAAATCACCACGCCACCTTGAATGGGTCACCATCAAGCACGGAAACCGCGAGGTGAAATGCTGGGTCGCCTATCCCGAGTCCAAGGAAAAGGCGACGGCCGTGGTCATCATCCATGAAATCTTCGGCCTGTCCGATTGGATGCGCGGCGTGGCCGATCAGTTGGCCGAGGCGGGCTACATCGCCATCGCTCCAGACCTTCTCTCGGGAGCCGGTCCCAACGGCGGCGGCACGGAGTCCCTCGGCGGAGCGGACGGCGCACGCGGCAAGATCGGTTCCCTTCCGCCCGACCAGATCACGGCGGACCTCAACGCCGCCGTCGACTACGTGAAGAAGCTTCCCGCCTGCAACGGCAAGGTCGCCGTCGGCGGATTCTGCTGGGGCGGCACGCAGACTTTCCGCTTCGTGACCAACAACAAGGAAGTGAAGGCCGGCTTCGCTTTCTACGGTTCCGGCACCGACAAACCGGAGGAGATCGCCCGGATCCAGGCGCCCGTCTACGGCTTCTACGGCGGCAACGACGCGCGGGTGAACGCCACCATTCCCAAGTCGACCGAACTGATGAAGGCCGCCGGCAAAACCTACGAGCCCGTCGTCTACGATGGTGCCGGCCACGGCTTCATGCGCGCCGGGGAAGACCCCGCAGGCAGCGCCGAGAACAAGAAAGCCCGCGAGAGCGGATGGAAGCGTTGGAAAGACCTGCTCAAGAAGCTCTGACCGGCATGGTGAACCGGAGCGTCGCACGTTACCGGTCTACCGGCTCGGCCTCCGCGAGCAGAGCATCCAGATCGAACGTCCGCGTGAACATTGCGAGTCCACCCGACGCGCTGCGCGGCCAGTGCTCCGGCGGACGGTCCCAGTAGAGCTCGACCCCGTTCTGGTCGGGGTCACGCAAATACAAAGCCTCGCTCACGCCGTGGTCGGCGGCTCCGTCGAGTTCGACTCCGGCCGCGATCAACCGGCGCAAGGCATCGGCCAGTTCGGCCCGCGTCGGGTAGACGATCGCGAGGTGGTAAAGCCCGGCCCGGCCCGGGGTGGGAGGCTGGCCACCGGCACTTTCCCAGGTGTTCAGCCCGATATGGTGGTGGTATCCACCAGCCGACAAAAACGCGGCCTCGTTTCCGAGGCGTTGAGTGACGGCAAATCCCAGAACGTCCCGGTAAAACCGAAGGGCTCGTTCCAAGTCCGCGACCTTGAGGTGGACATGGCCGATGCGAACGTCGCGATGGATGTTTGTTTTGGAGATCATGGTGTGGATGGCGGACCCCTTCCCGGGCCAAACGACCAAGGCACCGAGCCGGGCGGATACGGCACAAACGAGTTGCCCTCGCTTTCTTGGTCCACGAAGGACTTTCTGTCCACCTCCCACACTCGCCCCGTCTTCACCGTTTTGAACCCAGCCACCAGAACACGAGGAAGTTGAACGCAGCCACCCACATAGAATTCGCTTCACATGTTGGTCACCGCTGGTTACCACCCTGCCCCGCCCTACACCGCCATGACCCAGCGCCTTTTTAGCCTTCCATGACAAAAACAGCCAAACCACCGGCCAGCCGTGCATCGCGAACAGGCCTTCTGATCGGCCTTGCCCTAGCCCTTGCGACGACTGCCAGCGCCCAGGGCCAAGCGGCTCCGGCCGCTAAAATCGATTCCGGCGACAACGCCTGGATGCTGGCGAGCTCGGCTTTGGTTTTGATGATGACCGGTCCCGGACTCGCCCTGTTTTACGGCGGGCTAGTCCGTCGGAAAAACGTCCTCGGAACGATGATGCACAGTTTTTTCCTGATCTCCGTGGTCAGCATCCTCTGGTTCGTCTTCGGCTACAGCATGGCGTTCGGGGAAGGAAACGCCTTCTTCGGCAACCCGACCCAGTTCCTGTTCCTGCAAGGCGTCGGAGCAGCCCCCCAGCCGGACTACGCGCCCACGATCCCGCATCAGACCTTCATGATCTACCAGATGATGTTCGCCATCATCACGCCGGGACTCATCACCGGCGCATTTGCGGAACGGATCAAGTTCAGCGCCTACGTCGCGCTGATGATCGGCTGGGTGACGATCGTCTACTTTCCACTGGCCCACATGGTCTGGGGCAAAGGTGGATTCTTCAACTGGGCCCTGGGCGGCAGCGTGCCCGTGCTGGATTTCGCCGGAGGAACGGTCGTGCATATCAGCTCGGGCGCCGCCGCGCTCGTCTGCGCGATCGTCATGGGTCCACGCCGCGGATTCCCAAAGGAGGCGATGCTCCCGCACAACGTCGTCCTAAGCCTGATCGGCACAGGTCTCCTCTGGGTCGGCTGGTTTGGATTCAACTCTGGAAGCGCCCTCTCCAGCGGCAGCCTTGCGACGAGCGCCTTTGCCGCCACCCACTTCGCCGGCGCCGCCGGCGGTCTCGCGTGGGCCGTCGCGGAATGGGTCGAGAAGGGAAGACCCAGCGTCCTCGGCGCCGCCTCGGGAATGGTCGCCGGCTTGGCGACGATCACACCGGCCTCCGGTTTCGTCAGCGTGCCGTCGGCCGTCATCATCGGCCTGTGCGGCGGAATCGCCTGCTACATGGCGGTCACGAAGCTGAAGGCCGCCTGCCGCTACGACGACTCGCTGGACGTCTTCGGCGTGCATTGCGTCGGCAGCATCGTTGGAATGCTCCTGTTGGGGTTCCTCGCGAGCGCCGAGGTGAATCCGCTCATCGCCGCCACGTTCCAGAAAAACGGCGTGCCCGTCTCGCTGGCAGGCGGATCCGGCCAGTTCGTGAACCAGTTGATCGGAGTCGTTGTCACTTTCGTGTTCAGCAGCGTGGCGACCTTTATTCTCCTCAAGGTGATCAATGCCACCATCGGCTTGCGGGTCGACTCCGAATCGGAACACACCGGGCTCGACCTCAGCCAACACGGCGAGAACGCCTACAACGAATGACGCGACTTGCCGGGCTCAAGCCCGGCTGTCGCGGGCAGGCGGCGCGGGCGCAACGACACGTCCCCGGGCTTTGCCAGGAGTTTTTTCTTCAACCGCAACGGTCGCGATGCCGGGCGCCAACCCGACGGTGAAGAACGAGTTGGTCGCCAGCGGAAACCGGACGGTTCCAGCGGTGAAATGATCGCGCGTGCCCGGCTGGAGCCCCGTCAGGGCCACACGCTGGTGAATCCCCACACCTCGATCCCCCTCCGCGACATTTGCCCCGGCTCCGGTCCGAAGTAGACGCGGCTGCCCGTGGCCACGTCGGTAGTCCAACGGATCAACGTGTTCGTGGGGGTGATCGCCTCGGCGAATGGCCCGGATACGAGTTCCGCCGACCACACCTGCAATGCGTGGCCCAACACGGCCAATACTACACACGGACGTTGGAGGATCGAACCCGACATATCGTGGGGCACCGGATCACCGGAGCCGATTTTCAACCGACGGCACCCTCGCCTAAACAGTCCGCCGTCAGGCCGGATCAGCCGGCGCCTCAGGCGCCGCAGAATCAGGTGCGGGCGGGTTTTTGGCCGCTTCGAGCTTCTGCCGGCGCTTCTCTTCCTTCTTGGCTTTCTTGTCCAATTCCTTGCGCCTTTTCTCGAACTGATAGTTGGGTTTTTGCATTCTGTGGCCGGCAGCTTGTCATCTGGCCGCCGTGGACGCGAGCGGCGATTTTTAGGCCTTCAAACTACCCGGATCCGTCAATGTCCCGACGTGTCTGCCGCGCAGGGGATTTCCATCGCTGTGGATCCGGATCGGAGTCTGTTTTTCAGTTCGAGCCCGACTGCGACTTGAACCAACTGCAATTGATGGCCTGCTCAAACAGATCCAGCGGGACGTAGGATGACTGGTTGGACAGTTCTAACCCGATGCGCAAGTCGCGCCTTTGGATCGAATGCAGGCGCCCAGGAAATCGCAGGCCAGCCACGCTCCCAATTTTCGTCCGCCTTGCCATGCCGCCGGGGATCGCGGTTAATCCTTCCGTCTCGGTCGCTCCGATAGCTCAAATGGATAGAGCAGGCGTTTCCTAAACGTCATATCCAGGTTCAATTCCTGGTCGGAGCACCACCTTCGATACCGCTCATCCAGCTTTTGACCACGCCGTTGTTTGTCAGATGAACCTGTCATTCCGCACAAAACTGCTTCTCTGCATGATGGTCGTCGTCGTGGGTGTGACGACAGCGACGATCATCCTGACGCAGGACCGGGTCCGTGAAACGTATCGGCTCCTGTTCGAAGAGGAGTTCACCAACGACCTGGAGTTCGCGGCCGACCAAC
>JAYUUX010000613.1:0-2883 GCA_043754645.1 Verrucomicrobiales bacterium
AGCGCTGCGTGAACTCCTTGAGCGACATGCCGGCGAAGAGTTCCTGAAATCGGCGGTAGTGCGGGCGCACTTCTCCCGTGCCCGCCACCATCTCGTCGAAGAATTCGTCCGGCACATATCCATCCAGCAGGTTGTTCGGTTGGTTTGTTTGCTCGGTGGTCATTTCGGGACAGGTGGTCCTTTTTTTACAGCATGGTTCCGGATCGCTTGGATACGATCGATCTGGCCCATCTCAAGCGAGCGGACGGCATGGCCTGATTGGATGAGTTGAGGTTCTTCACGACCCGATAGCAGGCGATCTTTGGCGGTCTGTCCAGTTCACTGAGAACCGATTAGCAGCCGCCTTGCGGGAAACTCCGGTCCGTAACATTCTGGAGGCGTCGCCATGTTGAACCTCCACCACATCGAGCTGTTCTACTACGTCGCCCGGCATGGCGGCATCAGCGAAGCCGTTCGGCAGATACCCTATGGCATCCAGCAACCGGCCGTCAGCGCGCAGATCCTGCAGTTGGAAGATTCTCTCGGCACAAAACTCTTCGAACGGCGCCCCTTCAAGCTGACTCCGGCCGGGCACAAACTCTACAGCTTCATCGAACCGTTTCTTGGCAACATCGAACGCATCGGGGACGAGATCCGCGGAACGGCCAACCGTTTCATTCGCCTCGGAGCGTCCGGCACGGTCCTGCGCCATCATTTTCCGGAGGTGCTCCGTTCGCTGCGGAAGAAGATGCCCGGCCTCAAGGTCAGCATGCATGAAGGCATCGAGCCCCAGCTGCTGGATTGGCTTCGCCGTCAGGAGATCGATCTAGCCATCACCGTGCTCGACGGCCGGATCCCGGCCGGCGTCGATTCGCACCAGATCATCCGGCTGCCGCTGGCCTTGCTGGTTCCCAAGGACAGCAGGATCAAGAGCGCGGACGATCTCTGGAAGGCCGACAAGATCGAGGAGACGCTGATCAGCATGTCGCCGACCGAGGCGGTCGCGCGGCACTTCCAGATGGGTCTGCTCAAGCTGTCCGTCGACTGGATTCCCAGCCACGTCGTGAACTCGCTCAACCTCGTCGAGACCTACGTCGCCTCAGGATTTGGTATCGGCGTGGGTGTGGAAGTGCCGGGAGTAAAGACCGATCCCGCGGTCCGGCGGATCGTCCTGAAGGACTTCGAGCCGGTTTCCATCGGCGTCATCTGGTCCGGCCCGCGTTCGGAGCTGATCAACGCGATCATCCGGGAGTTCGAGGCGATGGTGCGGCAACTCGGCTCCGCGAAGCCGTAGACAACTGTCGGCTCCGGAATCTAGCGGGCCGGCCACGCGCTGCTCTGGACAACCCGTGACCGGCTGCCGGGTTCCGCCACGACGAACTGTGCCGCCAACCCAAGCTTCTCCGCCAGCGGCAGGCCTTGCTCGACGCCGATCACGTTCAACGCGGCCGCCCAGGCGTCTGCGTGCGCGCAGTCGACGTGCAGGACGCTGACGCTGACTGTCGTGTGCGTGATTGGCCGGAGCGTTCGGGGATCGAGGATATGCGAATACTCGCGGTCGCCGGCTCGCCAGGTTTGCCGGTAGGTTCCGGATGTGCCGATCGATTGATCGCGCAACGTGTGGGCGCGTCGCGGGTGCTCGATCGAGATCGCCCAGGCTCCTGATGCACGAAGCTCGCCGCCCGACTCGATGAGGAAATCATGGAAGCCACGTTCGCGAAGAGCCGCCGCCACGCGATCGATCGCCCATCCGGGCACGATGGCCGAGAGATCCAGCTCGCCGGTTGGATGGAGCTTCCGCAGGCCGGTCCCTTCCATTTGAAGCTTCTGCCAGCCGATGCGTGGCGCAATCGCGTTGAGCTCCCCTTGCGATGGCGGCTCGCTGCGACGCGGAGCCGGACCGAATCCCCAGGCCCTCACAAGCGGTCCCACGGTGATGTCAAAGGCCCCGTCGCTCTTACGGCTGATCTCCTCCGACCATCGGACGAGTTGCGCGAGGTCAGGCGGCACTGGGATGAGGTTGGTGGAAACGGTTCGATTGAACAGCGCCAGCGGGGTGTTCGTTCGCCAATGGGATGTCAGAGCTTCCGCTGATTCGAACGTGTCGGCGATCACCCGTTTCAACGCGGCGTTGTCGGGAACCGAACCGCGCAGCTTCACGGTCCACGTCGTTCCCATCGTCTGCCCGTAGAAGGCGACCGGTTCCGCCGGCGGGAGATTGTCTTCGCGCTGCCGCGTGGAGCCGATGCCCGCCAGAGCCAGACCGAGGCAACCCAGAGCCGCCCAATCGCGCGAGCCCCAATGATCCGCCGAACCGCTCGAGCGAACGAAGCGGAGCAGTGCGCCCGTCGGGCAGCCAAACCGGCAGTAAGCCTGGGGAACGAAGAACGCCGCGCCCAAGCCCACAATCGCGATGGCGATGCTCGCCCAGCCGGCCGTTTTCCATATCCACGAATCGAAGGGTTCCAGCGCCGACAGCCGCACCGGCACGCCCAGCACCAAGGCCAGCATCGCGCCCGCCAACAGCAGCACTGGCAATCGTTCGAACCATTGAGTCCACTTCGAACGGCCCGATTGCTTTGTGGCGATTGAATCGCGATTCATCCTAAAGACGCGTTGGCCGAGTGCGCCCATCCACTGCTGGGCCGCGCCGTGGGGACAGAGCTGATGGCAGTAGATCTGTCGCCTGCTGGCCCATGGGACGAACACCGCCGCGGCCGCGAGGAAGACAAGTCCCGGCGCCGCGTGCAGCGTGATGCCGTGGTTCAGCCAACTCCCGAACAACGCGAGTGAAAGGATGTCTCCGGACGCCAGTCCGACGTAGCCGATGAGCACCGCCTGCCAAATGACGCGCGCCCAGCGATTGCCGCGGAGCGAAGTGAAGGCCATCAGCAGGCTGCCGGA
>JAYUUX010000614.1:0-1842 GCA_043754645.1 Verrucomicrobiales bacterium
CTAGTTGCTTCACCCTTCTTAAAATCCAGCCGGCAATTCCCCCGGCTCCTTGAACACCTTCCACCGTTCCGCCGGCAGTTCCTTGAACGCCTCCTTGTAACGCTCCGCCGTCGCCCGTTCGCCGGACATCACGAAGCACCGGAGGTGCGACAGGAAGTAGCCCACTGCGTGAGCTGTGGGTCCCGAGCCCAAGCAGCCAAAGCCCCAGCGGGGCGGCAGATTTCCTCCTGTCGCCCCGCTGGGGCTCATCTCATCCGGAACCCAAACCCACAGCGGAGGGCCTGCCTTCAAACCAAGAAAGATGGCTCCCTGGCCTGCGGAACGGGACGAAGTCGCAGCAGGTAGGGCGCAGGCTCCTGCCAAGCCGCCGCTGCGTTTCCGAATGGCATTCCGGCGCCAGCGGCAAGGCGGCGGGCCCACCCACGCTTCAAGCTTCCCGAGAGAGAGAGTCTTGTCGGTTGTAGGCCACAAGGCGGCTCGGCGGGAGCCTTCGCCCTACCTCGCCGGTCCTTCGGACCGGCTTGAAGCCACCAGCTACCCTGTGGGCTACTTTCTACCGCCGCGCTGCGGCTCGACCCCAATTCCTGCGAACGTCACCGTAACTCGGATGGCAATTCCCCCGGCTCCTTAAACACCTTCCACCGTTCCGCCGGTAGTCCTTTGAATGCCTCCTTGTATCGCTCCGCCGTGGCCGGTTCGCCGGTCACGTCGCGGATGTAGATGGCGCGGATGCGGCCGGGGTGTTCGCGGGCCAGCGCGCCGTAGATCTCCGGGTCGCGTTCGCCGGAGTCGCCCACCAGCACGAACTCCCGCTCGGGAAACATCGCCAGCAGCCGGCCGATCTCCGTGCGCTTGTGCGTGTCGGGCGAGTAGCCGCCGAAGAGCTCCTTCCGCCAGCGCAACGTGCGGAGCTGGAGCGTGCCCGCCGGAAAGCCGTCGCGCGTCAGGAACTCGCCAAGCACGGGAGCGAGCTGCCATGGACTCGCCGAGACGTAGTGGAAGGCGGTGCCGGAGTTCGTCGCCCAGCGCCGGTAGGTCTCCGCCATGCCGGGCACAGGCTTGAGCGGACGCACGAAGGTGTTCAGCAGAAGCTCACGTCGTTCGCGCACGTTGGAGACCTTGATCGTGTCGTCGATGTCCGAGACGACGGAGACGCCGCGCGGCGGGACGAGTTGGACCGGTCCGGAGAACTTCCGCGCGTCACCCGCCGAAAGCATCGCCTCCAGACGGAGCGCGGTATTGGTAGCGGCAGCGGCCGGCAGCGTGACCAAGCCTGAAAAATGTCCGTCGCCATGGGTGACTTCCATGGCCGCAGTCGCGTCGCCGATGCGGACGGTGATGCGTTTGCCGCTTTCCGCTTCGATCAAGAACCGGCGGATGCGTTCCTCGAAGATCTTCGTTTCCTCGGCCGACATCGTTTCGTCGTCCAGCCCGAGATACTTCCTGAGCAGCCCGCGCGCGCCCGGTCGCGTCTCCTGTTCGTAGACGAATCCGCTGACCGTCACTTCCCACGAACCATTCGTCGTCATCCGGCCAATGGCGGGCAGAAAGACCATCTGTTCGTCCGACTTGAGCAGCGATTCCGCGCGGGGCCGAGGCACGAGGACGCCAAAAAGAATCCCGATCAGGCCCAGGACGAGGATGGAGGAGGACAGTTTCATGTCGCAGACCCGAACAGCCTGCTCCACATGGCGGACTTTGTCGCCGATTGATCGAGCAAGCGTGACGCCGGATTTGCGCTCACGCGCCGGCGGCCGTTGAATGGTCGCCGATGATCGTCCGCGTCACCCTCGAGATCGCGTTGCGCCAGGAGTTCGACTACCTGGTTCCGGAGGCGTTGGA
>JAYUUX010000615.1:0-2252 GCA_043754645.1 Verrucomicrobiales bacterium
GCCGGGTTCGCCGACGACATAAGTGGCCTTCAAACCAAGCACGCCTTCATAGAACTCACGAGCCCGCGCCATGTCGGTCACGGGGTAGCAGGTGAAGGCGATTTCGGAGACTTGGATCATACGGATGGCTTTCGATTGGACAGCTCAACGGTGTAGAACCCTCGTTCGCGGAAATGGAACCTGGGATTCTCCAATTCGGAAACCTCGAGAGTTGCCCGGTGCTCAGCTTTCTTTTGGAAATCACCATCCAAAACACCAAAGAGCTCTACGCTTTGGTCAGCCATAAAGTGAGCCTTCAACCAGGCAACCAAGGCCAAGTGATCGGGCTGTTCCTTGGAACCATCAAAGGAAGGATCATCCATGAGCCATTCCTCAGGCCAGCCTCCTTGCTGGAAACCAACATGCCTGAAACCGCAGCCGCAATTCTTTGACGAGCCTACGTAGGTTACGTGCTCGAAGGTGAACTTGGAGCGAAGAAGCGGGACGTTTTGATCCTTAGCGGGTTCAGTCCACACCCCACGTGCAGCTTCATTCCAAGGCAGGATAGGAGCCTTGGTCTTGCTCGCCATATGGAGGATGAAACACATCGGATAGGACGCTTACGCCACCAGCTTCACGATCTTCTGGGCCGCGTCGGCCATGGTGCTGCCGGAGACGAGCGCGAGGCCGGAGGCGTCGAGCGTGGCCTTGCCGGCGGCGACGTTGTTGCCTTCGAGGCGGACGACGAGCGGGAGCTTGAGGCCGACTTCCTTCACGGCTTCGACGATGCCAGTGGCGATCACGTTGCAGTCCATGATCCCGCCGAAGATGTTCACGAAGATGCCCTGCACGTTCGGGTCGCCGAGGATGATCTTGAAGGCCGCGACGACCTGGTCCTTGGAAGCCCCGCCGCCGACGTCGAGGAAGTTGGCCGGGTTGCCGCCGAAATGTTTGATGATGTCCATCGTGCTCATGGCGAGGCCGGCGCCGTTGACGAGGCAGGCGATGTTGCCGTCGAGCGCGATGTAGCTGAGGCCGAACTTGGAGGCTTCGATCTCCTTCGAGTCCTCTTCGTTGAGGTCGCGCAGGGCGACGATCTCGGGGTGGCGGTAGAGCGCGTTGTCGTCGAAGGACACCTTGGCATCGAGCGCGAGCACCTCGTCGGTGGGCGTGGTGATGAGCGGGTTGACCTCGATCATCGCGGCGTCCGTTTCCCAATACATGGTGTAGAGGTTGCGGATGAGCTTGGCGGCGTTCTTGGCCTCGGCGGGGTTGAACCCGAGCTTGAAGACGAGTTCGCGCACCTGGAAGTCGGCCAGCCCGAAGGCGGGATCGACGTGGACCTTGTGGATCTTCTCCGGGGCGTTGTGGGCGACGGTCTCGATCTCCACGCCGCCTTCGGTCGAAGCCACGATGACGGGCTTGGAGGTGGCGCGGTCGAGGAGGATGGCGAGGTAGTATTCCTTTTTGATGTCGCTCGCGGCGGTGAAATAGATCGTCTGGACCTTGCGGCCGGCGGGACCGGTCTGCGCGGTGACTAGGGTCTTGCCGAGCATGTTACCCGCCATTTCTTTGGCATCGTGCTTGGTCTTGCAAAACTTCACGCCGCCCTTGAAGCCGTCGGTGAAGGTGCCCTTGCCGCGGCCGCCGGCGTGGATCTGGGACTTCACCATCGTCGGTCCTTCGGGGAGCGAGGCCAGCGCGGTGATGAAGTCCTCGGGGGTGGTCGCGGTGGCGCCCTTGGGAACGGGCACGCCGTATTTCTCGAAGAGGGCCTTGGCTTGAAACTCGTGGATGTTCATCTGGAAAGTAAGTTGTCTCTCGTCCGTAAATGAGAAGGCGGACCTACCGGCCCGCCTTCGTCGTCTTCAAATTGGTTCAGCGCTGCGCGATCGGCGTGACCTTCAGCCCGACCGGCCCGGTGTAGACCGACTGCGGCCGGATGAGGCGGTTGTCGGCGAGCTGTTCGAGCACGTGCGCCGTCCAACCACTGGTGCGGGCGATGGCGAAGATCGGGGTGAACAGGTCGGTCGGAATGCCGAGGCTGAAATAGACCGTGGCGCTGTAGAAATCGACGTTTGCGTGGAGGTTCTTCTTCGCGAGCATCAGTTCGGCGATGCGTTCGGACATCTGGATCCACTTCGGGTCGCCGAGCTTGGCGGAGAGGACGAGCGCCATGCGCTTGAGGTGCGGCGCACGGGGATCGAGCACTTTGTAGACGCGATGGCCGATGCCCATGATCTTCCGTTTGTTGGCCAGCGCGTCCTCAATGT
>JAYUUX010000616.1:0-3263 GCA_043754645.1 Verrucomicrobiales bacterium
CTTCGAAAGCACCGTCACCTTGCCGTCCTTCGCGATCCGATAGATGCCGGAGAAATCCACTTCCCGGACCTTCGACTTGTCGATGTTCGTGAGACCGTATGGCGGATCGGTGAAATAAATTTCTCCCGCTTTGTTCACGACGAGATCGTTCGGGCTGTTGAAACGTTTGCCCTGGTAGTTCGTGGCCAGCGCGGTGAAGCGCCCGTCCTTCTCGCGCCGCGCCACCTGCCGGTCGCCATGCTGGCAGAGGAGCAACCGGCCCCGCTGGTCGGTCGTCAGGCCGTTCGATCCGGGTTCACCTGCGCGAGGAACACCGCCGGTGTAGCCGCTGGGTTTGAAGGCGACTTGGACGCCGGACGACGGCTTCCAGCGGTAGACCACGTTCTCCGGCACATCGGAGAAGAGCACCGCTTTTTCCGCCGCGATCCAGATCGGCCCCTCGGACCAGTTGAAGCCGCTGCCGAGGACTTCCATCTGCGCACCCGCGGGCAGGAGCTTGTCGATTGCCGGATCGAGCCGGACCACGGAGCCCAGTGTCGCCTGAGCGGCTGGGAATCGGGACGGAGGAGTGGTCTGGCAGGCGGTGAATAGTCCGGCCACAGCAAGGGCGGAGGCGATGAGAGGAAGGCGTTTCATGGGCTAGGCGGAGCCTAGGAACAAACCCGCCCTCACCGCAAGCTGCGGCAATTTTCTTGGAACGAGCCGTCAGTCCGACGGAACCTCCTTCATGCCCTTCCGGACCATTGAGCTTTCCGATCCCACGCTGACGCTGCCGGGTTTCCATTTCATCACCGTTCAATCCCCTGCCCTACGGCAACGCGTCGATCTGACCCTCTACGTGCCCCCGTCAGCGGATCCAAAAGCGCCGCTGCCCACCGTCACTTTGCTACATGGAGTCTACGCCAGCCATCACGCATGGGCATTCAGGGCCGGTGCGCACGTCATCCTGGAAAAGCTAATCGCCTCCGGCCGGGTTCGACCGATGTCCTTGCTAATGCCATCTGATGGTCTCTGGGGCGATGGATCCGCCTACATGAAGCACGGCGGACGCGACTACGCCGCGTGGATCGTGGATGAAGTTGCCGAAGCCGCCGGCCAAGCGGACCCGCGCCTTGTCGGTGGACCGCGCTTCATCACGGGACTGTCGATGGGTGGGTTCGGTGCGCTCAGGCTTGGAGCGCTCTATCCCGACAAGTTTGCTGCCTTCAGCGGCCTGAGCAGCGCGACCGACCTTACCCAACTGGAGGAACTCTGCCGCCAATCCGGCTTCCACTACGACCTCGCACCCGACCAGCCCCGGACTGTCCTCGAAGCGATCCTCGCCAACCGCGAACGCCTGCGCCCGTTCCGCTTCGACTGCGGCTCGGACGACTTCCTGATCGAACCAAACCGCCGGCTCCACCGCGAACTCACCGCCGCCGGCATCGCCCACCGCTACGTGGAGAATCCCGGCGAACACAACTGGCCCTACTGGCAGAAGCACCTCGGCGACACGCTGGAGTTCTTTTCGGATCAGCTGCCTCGAAGCACCTGATTGCGGAGGCATCCGTGATGGGACAGCTTTGCCGAGCATGTTCCCCATCTCCCTCAAACCTCCGCTCACTGGCTGGAAGCCCGGACCGTATCCCGGCGTTGAACTGCTCGTGTTGCACAAGGACGCCAACACCGGCGGTGTGACCGTGCTGCGGAAGTTCCAGGCCGGAACCGTCGTTCCGGCCCATGTCCATCCGGATGCGGACGAGTCGGTGTATGTGCTGTCGGGTGAATGGGACGAATCGGGCCAGATCTACGGACCCGGAACGTTCTTCCACGCGGCGAAGGGCACGGTGCACGGACCGCATATGGCCCGGACCGAAGTAGTCAGCCTGACCATCTTTAGCGGACCTCTGACAGTTCTGCCCGCCTGAGAGTTTTCTGAAACTTTGCCGACTGCCGATGCATCCTTAGGTCAACGCTCGACCACGCGCCGCCATGAATCCGAATCCTTCCCCCGCCCTGCCCCGCCGTGACTTCCTCCGCCATCTTGCCGTCGGCTCGTCCGCGCTGGCATTGGGACCGACGCTGATGCGGGCTTCCGGCGCACCTGCCACGGCGCCCGTGACGGCGGACCTGGCGCGGAAGGCCTACTCCGGCCCCAACCTGGTCATCGTGCGTTGGGGCGGCGGCGCGCGCCGAAAGGAATCGATCGAAGCCGGCACGACCTACTCTCCGTTCCTCTGCCATGAACTCCTCAAGCGCGGGACGCTCTACAAGAACATGGAGATCACGAAGCTGGAGGGCCTGAACACGAGCCACGGCGAAGGGACGCTCAACATCATGACCGGCCACTACGACCGGTATAAGGACATCGAGAACGGCTTTCTCCGCACGCGTTTCGAGCCCAAGGTGCCGACGATCTTCGAACACATGCGGAAGGCCTACGACGTCCCGGACTACCAGACGTTGATCGTGAACAACGAGAACCGGCCGGACGAGGAGTTCTACAATTTCAGCAACCACCTCGGCTTCGGCATGAACGTGCGGTCCCAGACGCTCAGCCTCTACCGCTACAAGACCTACCTCTTCCAGAAGCAGCTCGCCGAAGGAAAACTCCCGGAGAAGGAATTGAAGGAGAAGCGCGACCAGCTCGCCAAGTGGCGCCAGGCGGACGCCCGGGCCGCCGGCAAGGACGAGATGCCGCCAAAGATGGAGGAGTTCTGGATGAACTGGCGTGGCCACTACGGCGATACCGGCTTCGTCAACGAACGCGGCGACCGGCTCCTGACCCAACTGACCATCCGCGCCATGACTGAGCTGAAGCCGAAGATGGTCATGGTGAACTACACGGACTGCGACTACGTCCACTGGGGCTACCTCGACCACTACACTCGCGGCATCGCCATCATGGACGAAGGCCTGCGCCAGCTCGTCGCCGCCGTGGAAGCGGACGAAACCTACCGGGACAACACGATCTTCGCGGTCATCCCGGACTGCGGCCGGGACAACAATCCCTACGTGGACGTGCCCTGCCAACACCACTTCAACTCGCGTTCGTCGCACGAGATCTTCGCCCTGCTCTTCGGCCCGGGCATCGCCAAGGGCCAGGTCGTCGACAAACTGTGCGACCAAAGCCAACTCGTCTCGACGCTCGGCAAGGTGATGAAGTTCGAAACCACGAGCGCGGAAAGCCGCGTGCTGGAGGAGGCCATCGCCTGATCACGTAGGCCGGGCGTCCCCGCTCTGCAAGCTGATCTGGCAAACTATCAGATGAAGAGACACTTCAC
>JAYUUX010000617.1:0-2407 GCA_043754645.1 Verrucomicrobiales bacterium
ATGGGCAAGGGCGCGATCGTGCTGGTGCCGGAGATTTCGCTGACGCCGCAGACGGTGGAACGGTTCAAGGCGCGGTTCAGCTCGGGGTCGCACCAGACGCAGGTCGCCGTGTTGCACAGCCACCTTTCGGCAGGGGAACGCCACGACGAATGGCACAAGATCCGAAAGGGCCGCGCCAGGATCGTCATCGGCGCTCGCTCGGCCATCTTTGCGCCCGTTGATCCGCTGGGGCTCATCATCGTCGACGAGGAACACGAACATTCCTACAAGCAGGAGGAAGCCCCGCGTTACAATGCCCGCGACGTCGCGGTCGTTCGTGGGCTGGCCGAGGATGCGGTCGTTGTGCTCGGCAGCGCGACGCCGTCCCTCGAGAGCTACCACAACGCGAAGAAGGGCAAGTATCGCCTGCTCGAACTGCCGCACCGCGCGGACAACGCCAAGATGCCCATCGTCCGCATCGTCGACATGCGGCAGACGACCAAGAAGCAGAAGGACCAGACCGTCCTTTCCCCACAGCTCAAGGAAGCCATCCTGCAGCGCTTGGAGAAGAAGGAGCAGGTGATGCTCTTCCTCAACCGGCGCGGCTACGCGACGTCGCTCCAGTGCCCGCAGTGCGGCTACATCGCCCAGTGCCCGAACTGCAGCGTCTCCCTGACCTACCATCGCGCGGAGCAGAAGCTCTGCTGCCATATCTGCCGCCACGAGGCCGCCGCGCCCACGGTTTGTCCGGAGAAGAGCTGCCGCAACCCGGCCATCCGTTTCGCCGGGCTCGGCACGGAGAAGGTGGAATCCACGCTGACCCGGTTGTTCCCGCACGCGCGCATCAGCCGTATGGATTCGGACACGTTGAAGCGGAAGGACGATTTCCGCCGCATCCTCGGCGACTTCCGGACGGGCAAGATCGATATCCTCGTCGGCACGCAGATGATCGCGAAGGGCCTGCACTTCCCGAACGTGACGCTCGTCGGAATCATCCACGCGGATCTCGGGCTCCATATCCCCGACTTCCGCGCGGGTGAACGGACGTTCCAGCTTCTCACCCAGGTGGCCGGTCGCGCCGGACGCGGCGACGTCGAGGGCGAGGTCTGGGTGCAGGCCTTCACGCCGTTCCATCCGTCGATCCAATACGCGCGCCGCCACGACTTCCTCGGCTTCTACGAGCAGGAGATCGAGTTCCGCGAACAGCTCCGTTACCCGCCGTTCTCGCGAATCGCGTTGCTGACCTTCCGCAGCCGTAACGAGGAGAAGGCCGAGTTCACGGCCAACCATTTCCGCAAGGAACTCGATGCGCTGGTGAAGGACTTTCCGGACCTGACGATCTCCGGTCCGGCCCCTGCCCCGCTGGCCAAGGCCGAGAAGAACTTCCGATTTCAAATCATGCTGCGCGTCGGCCAGATGAGCCGGTTGAGCAAACGGATGAACGACTTCATCCAGAAATCCCAACTTCCCGACGACGTGCTCATGTCCATCGATGTGGACCCGGTGAACCTTCAGTAGCCTTCAAGGCAAAGGGCCTCCTTGAATCCTCGTTTCAACCCCGGTCCGGCTACTCCGGATTCAAGATCCGGGTGCTTTCGATCCGGGCGATTCGCCAGCCGAATTCCTTTTCCTTCCGGAGCGAGATCTTGAGCGGTTGGATGCCGAAGTCTTGATCGGTCCCCGCCTGGATCTTCGCCGTGAGCACCGCGTCGGCCGCCCCGCCCGCCCGGTCGATGGAGCTCACCACGATGTCGAGGAACTCGACTTTGATCGATGTCGCGGCACCCCGCGCAGCCATCGCCGCCTGCATGACTTCGTCGCGTCCGGAGATCTCGACGGACCGACTGCCGAAAGGTGTTACCCGAATAGCGATGTCGGGCGTCAGTGCGCTTGTCAGCCGTTCGATGCGGCGGATCCTCCCGATGTTCCCTTCACCCGCCGGCAACGTCGCGTCGTCCGCGAGATCCTTGAGCAGGCGGAGAATCCGCGCTTCATCAGACGGGAACACCGCCTTCCACAGCAAAGCCCCCACCCCAAGCGCGGCCAACAACAGGACGATCTGGAACGCGCGTCTCACCAGAGCGCCTTGCCCACGACATGCTCGCGCATGCCCCGGCCGAAGTCGTGGTCGCCCTGGGGCATCCCGCGGTTGTCGCCGATGAGGAAATACTCGTTGGTCCCCACGGCGATGGGTTTCGTGTTCCACGCCGCGCGGTATTTCAGGTAGGGCTCGTCAAGTTCCCGCTGGTTGACGAACACCACGCCGTCGCGGATCTGGATGGTTTCTCCGGGTAGCGCGATGACCCGCTTGAAGAGCATCGCGCTCTGCCCGGTGATCGCGTAGCCGACGACGTCGCTTCGCCGGGGTTCACGGAACCAGAACGCGGCCCGGTTCACGAAGTTGATCGTCCCGTTCCGGTAGGTGGGC
>JAYUUX010000618.1:0-6333 GCA_043754645.1 Verrucomicrobiales bacterium
GGGGACACTTGACAACTGAATTGCCGCACGACCTCGAAATACTTCCAACCCCTTATCTAGCGTCTTGTTGAAGGCATCTTCCTCCAGCTTGAGCGTGTCCTTCACCTGCTGCTGCCGGGCGCGGATCTCGGGGAAGACGTCGCCCATCGTGCGGGCGAGCACGTCCACCAACTTGTAGAAGAACGGTTCCGCAAACCCGAGCGTGCGGCCGTAGCGGACGGCGCGGCGCAGGATGCGGCGGAGGACGTAGTTGCGGTCGTTGTTGCCGGGCTGGATGCCGTCGGCGATGGCGAAACCGAGGGTGCGGATGTGGTCGGCGATGACGCGGAAGGCGATGTCGAGCTGGACCTGTTCCTTGGTGGCGCGGACCGCAGCGGTAGTGGCACCGGCGCCCCCGCCGGTGGCCAGTGCAACAGGCGCCCCCGCCTGTTGGGCCGAAGAATCCGCAGGCGAGGGCGCCTGCGGGACGGTCACAGGCGAGGCGCCTGTGCCACTAAGGCTGGCGGAGCCGCCAATCACGTCGTCGCCGGGCAACGTGCTGCCATACTTCTTGCCGCTCATCTTCTCCAACTCGTCGAAGATGGGGCGGAAGATGTCGGTTTCGTAGTTGGAGATCTTGGCGTTCTGGAAGTCGGTCAGGTTCTTCGTGCCCTGGATGATGCTGGTGACGCGCTCGAAGCCCATGCCGGTGTCCACGTGCTGCGCGGGCAGCGGAGTGAAGGTGCCGTCGGGGTTGGCGTTGTATTGGATGAAGACGTTGTTCCAGATCTCGATGCAGCGGGCGTCGGAGCCGTTGACGAGCGTCGCGCCGGACTTCTGTTCCTCGACGCTGGTCTCGCGGGGGCCGGGACGGAGATCGACGTGGATTTCGGTGCAGGGACCGCAGGGGCCGGTCTCTCCCATCATCCAGAAGTTGTCCTTCTTGCCGCCGTTGACGATGTGGATGTCGGGATCGAGGCCGACGGAGCGGAACTTCGCGGCCCAGAGTTCCCAGGCTTCCTGGTCGCGGTCAGCGGGATCGTTCTTGGCCTTGTTGGGCTGGTAGATGGTGGCGTAGACGCGGTGGGCGGGGAACTTCCAGACTTCGATGACGAGCTCCCAGGCCCAGTCGATGGCCTCCTGCTTGAAGTAGTCGCCGAAGGACCAGTTCCCCAGCATCTCGAAGAAAGTGTGGTGGTAGGTGTCGAGGCCGACGTCGTCGAGGTCGTTGTGTTTGCCGCCGGCGCGGATGCACTTCTGGGTGTCGGCGGCGCGGGTATCGAGCGAGGGGATCGCACCGGCCCACTTGGAGACGTCGGCCTTGCGTTCGCCCAGGAAGATGGGGACGAACTGGTTCATGCCGGCGTTGGTGAACAGCAGGTTCGGGCTGTCCGGCATGAGGGACGACGAGGGGACGACGGTGTGCTGCTTGGAGCGGAAGAAATCCAAGAAGCTCTGGCGGATCTGGGTGCTGGTCATCATGGCCTGCGAAAATGTCTCAATTAGCCGCAAAATGCGGACCCGGAAACTAGGCGAAGGGGTTCCGCCGGCGCTAGGGGGAAGTTGTAGCGGGAGCACGCTGAGAATCGCGAACGCGGGACCAGTCGAAGCCCAAGCGGAACCGGTTTTCGCGTAAAATCAGCATGTTAAACAAATGATAGACGATTATTTGACAAAGAAGTTTACCCAACAACCTTAACACCCGTAACGAAGCGGATAAACCGCTTTCCTACGCTTAACAAACCATACTGGATTACAGACTCATGAAAACGCTTCGCTCAATCGGAATCGCCGCCCTGATGGCCTTCTCGCTCAACATCGCCTCGCAAAACGCCAACGCCGCCAACTCGAAGGACATCGTCGCAGTGGCCTCCGCCAACGGCAGCTTCAAGACGCTGGTCGCCGCCGTGAAGGCAGCTGGACTGGTCGAAACCCTGCAGGGCGCGGGACCGTTCACGGTGTTCGCCCCGACCGACGAGGCCTTCGCCAAGCTCCCCGCCGGCACGGTGGAATCCCTGTTGAAGCCGGAGAACAAGGCCAAGCTCGTGGCAATCCTCACCTACCACGTGGTCGGAGCCAAAGTGATGGCCGCCGACGTGAAGACCGGCATGGTCAAGACAGTCAACGGCGCTGAACTCGACGTGAAGGCTTGGGACGGCAAGGTCTCCGTCAACGGAGCCAAGGTCACCGCGGCCGACGTCGCTGCCAGCAATGGCGTGATCCACGTCATCGACACCGTGGTGCTGCCGAAGTAAGCGGTTCGATTTCACAAGCCGGAAGGTGTCATCACCTTCCGGCTTTCTCGTTTCTGGAACGCCGCACCAACCCCTCTCATGCCGGAATGGTGGTGCAAGCGAGTGATCCGGGTAGTCCGAGATTTCAGTTTGAACGTTGCCCTGCCGAAGGTATCCATGATCCCGATGCGGCCGATCAGGGCATTCCTTATGGGCGTCGTGATCCTCCTCTGGATTTCCGGAGGCAGCTTTTGCGAGGTGTCGGCGGCCGAAACGGTGCCGCGGTTCTCCTCTCTACAAAAGGGTGACCGAATGAAGCTGGTGTTGGAGTCCTCCGGCTGTTTTCACGGGTTCAGCTTCGAGTTCATTTTCAGCCGGTCCAACCAACTGTCCGTGGCCGTGACCAAACTGGTGCCGGACTGGTCGCTGGAGCTGAAGAAAGTGGTCACCAATCGGGTTCAGGAGGGAACATTGATATTGTCGCAGTCCGATGAAATGAACCTGGACAATCTGCTGACAATGCTCCGACAGGCTGAACCATGCTTCAGCACGACCAAAGAACTGATCACCGCCTCCCAGACCCGTCAGGAGCGGATCGTTGCCACTGAAACCTTCACGAACTCGGCCTGTTTGGACTTGGATTTCGGTGTGGCTGCTCTTCCTAGCGAACCTTCCCGCTACGTGCTCCATGATCAGCGAAGGACCAATTTAGCAGCCATCAATCTGCCCACACGTTCACAAAACACCAACCGGCCGCCTGAACCTTTCCGGCTCGAGACGCTTGTCTACCGCCTGCCGAAATATCGTTGAGCCGGGTTTCACCCTTCGTTGCCGGTTCCGGTGAAAACTTAAATTGAACATCGTTTGGGCCGACAGTATCCATCATGCAGGTGCGGCCGCTCAGGGCATTTCTCGCAGTCGTCATGGTTCTCCTCTGGATGACCGGCGGCAGCCATTGCGAGGTCACCGCCGCCTGCGGCTCGCTCGTTTCGGCAGAGCACTCCCACGACGGCGCCAGCGAACCCTGCACCACATCGCATGACTCCGGATGCGACGATTGCTCGCTCTGCCTCACCATCGAAGGCGGCCTTGTCCCCCTGACCTACAAGACGGACGCACCAATCGGGCCCCTGCCCATCGCTTTCTTCGTCCCCCTCGTTCCGGCCGACCTCACGTCCGTCACAAAGACTGCGATCGAAACACCGCCGCCACCGGAGCAAGCCGCCGGTCAAACCTGGCAGTTCCTCCAGCGCGTGGCCCTTCCTGTCCGCGCCCCTTCCCTCGCTTCGTAAACGGTCCCTCGTCTGAGGGGCTCATCGTCGTCATCGGGCCTGTTCGCCCGATGGATCTCCCATCGCACGGCCGAGTCGGCCTGCGTCCATCGACCTCCGTTTATGAATCTGAAACTCCGTCCATTGATCCTCCTGTTGGTGCTGCTGGCGACCCGTGTGCCAGCCGCAGAACTGGCCTTCACCATCGAGTCCGCAGTGCGCCATGCGCTGACGAACAACGTCGATCTCGCGGCCGCCCGCCTCAGCGTCGCAGAGGCAACAAGCCGCGTCGAACAGGCCGGGCGCTGGTCCAATCCGGAGCTGGAAACGGAGATCAAGCCGAACATCCGAGGCCGCGAAGGCTCCTTCAGCGCCGGCTTCACGCAGCGGTTTCCTTTGGCCTCGAGGTTGAAGCTGGAGAAGGGCCTTTCCCGCGCGCACGTTGCGATCGCCGAAGCGGAGGTCCGTGAGTTCGAACGCAAGCTCGCGCTGGAAGTGCGGACCGTCGCTGTGCAAATCGCCGCGCTGGACGCCCACATCGCCCTCAAACCGAAACAACTCCAAAATATCGGCGACCTCGCGGCGGCGAGCCGGAAAGCCGTTAGCGCCGGCGAAGGAAGCGATCTGGAAACCGCCCAGCTTGAATTGGAATCGGCCCAACTCACAGCACAGCGCCTCCAGGCCGAAGCCGACCAGGCGGAACTGAAGGGCCAACTTCGGCTGTTGCTCGCCCTCCCGGCCGGAACGGGCGTGCGGGTGGAAGATTCCTTGGACGACCCGAAACTCGCGGCCGCCGAAGTCGTCGATGTCGCCAAACGAGGCGACTACCTCGCGGCCACCGCGCGAACCGCCGCCGCCAACCAGTCCATCGAAGTCGCGCGAGCCAGCCGTTGGGAGGACGCGCGCGTCGGGTTGTTCGGCGAAGTCGACCGGACGGAAGATGCCCCCGACGGGATCCGCACCGAAGGAATGGTGGGCCTTCGGTTCTCGCTGCCCCTGCCCCTGTGGAACACGGAGAAAGGCCGCGTGGCCGAAGCCAGCGCCACGGCGAACCGCCGCCAAAAGGAGGCCGACGCCCTCGCCCAACGCATCCATTCCGAAGCATCCATCGCCCGCGGGCAGATGGAAGCCGCCGCCGCGCGCGCAAAATCCATCGCGGACGATCTCCTGCCGAAAGCGCGCCTGCTCGAAGAACGCCTGACCCGTCGCCACGCCGAAGGCCAAGCCCCGATGGCGGACCTTCTCCGGGCCCGCGAACGCCGGCTACAATTCGACGCCTCAGCGATCGATGCCCGTCGCGACTTCCACCTCGCCCGCGTCCGCCATCTGGCGGCGACCGGCCAAACTCCCTCTATCCAACCATGAATCCGTTCTCCATCCGCTCGGAGCCAGAAAACCCGCGCAAACCAGAGCCACCACAGATGGACACAGATAAACACAGATCATCTGAAGGCCTCAGCCTCAGCCTCCGATCTGGTCTGCCAGCCATCTGTGTCCATCTGTGTCCATCTGTGGTTGTCCTCCCTTTGTTGCTGGGCTTGGCCACCGGCTTTAAGGCCACTGCCGCCGATTCCGCCAAGGCCACCAAGCTCGCCAACACGGTGTTCCTCGACGCCACCGGCGTGAAAAATCTTCGCCTGAAGACGGTCGAAGCGGAGGAACGCGAGTTCAACGAAACCGTCTTCGCACTGGGCCGCTTGCGGGTCGCACCGGGGCACCGCGCAATGGTCAGCAGCCGCATCGCAGGTCGCGCGCTCACGGTCTCGGCGCATATCGACACGCGGGTGGAGAAAGGCTCCGACATCGCCGAGATCGAGAGCCGCCTGCCCGGAGATCCGCCAGCGCGGGTAAAGTTGACCGCACCCATCGGCGGCCTGATCTCCGCGATCAATCTCGTGCCCGGCCAACCGGTCAGCCCGGACAACTCGCTGGTTGAGATCGTGGACCTGTCGGACATCCACGCCGTAGCGGCCGTGCCGGAACATCTCGTCGGCAAACTCAAGGTCGGCGCCAAGGCGCGGTTGCGGGTCTCCGCATTCCCCGACCGCGAATTCATCGCCGAACTGGCCCATCTCGGCGCCGAAGCGGAGACCGCTTCCGGCACGCTCGAAGCCGCATTCCACGTGGAGAACCCGGACTACTCGCTTCGGCCCGGCATGCGTGCGGAGTTCAGCATCATCGTGGGCAGCCGCGAGGGCGTGATGGCCGTTCCGCGCGCCGCCTTGCAGGGCGAGCCGGCCAATCGCTTTCTCTACGTGGCCGACGACGGCATCACCAACGCGTTCGTCAAAGTGCCGGTCGAAGTGGGCGCGATGAACGACCAACATGTCGAGATCACCAAAGGCCTGTTGCCGGGCGACAGGGTGGTCACAGACGGAGCCTATTCGCTCGGGTTCGCCGGCAAGGGCAGCGTCTCCTTGAAGGAAGCCCTCGATGCCGCGCACGGCCACGAACACAACGAGGACGGCAGCGAGAAGACATCATCGAGCGCCGCCACTCAGAAGAAGGACGATCACGGGCATTCGCACGACGACCATGACTCATCCGGCCCCTCGAAGCTCTCGGGCCTGACGTTGTTTTCGCTGATCGGCAACGGCGTGCTGCTGGTGTTGCTCGCATGTAGCACCGCCTTCAGGCGGAAGGAACCCAACTCCTGACCACAGCTTTGGATGAATCCAATGCCCTACGAACTCCCAAAGTCCTCTTCCGCCTAAAGGCGGGACTACGTGCATGTATCTCTGGAGACAACTCAACGACAGGCAGCGCGCGGAGCTTCTTGAACTCCGCCGTCGCAACCAGCGGCCATGGCACAGCCCACCGCGCCTCCGAAGCACTGAAAAGAAGCGGTT
>JAYUUX010000619.1:0-8705 GCA_043754645.1 Verrucomicrobiales bacterium
CGTGGAACCAGGACACCCTGCTCAACGGGGCCAACGGCATCGCCGCCCTCACGTTTTGCGAGGTGCCGATCGTGGCGAAGTAGGCGCGCGCTCAACGAAGAGGGCGGAGGCTTCGCGCACTCCGATCTCGCAGGGGGCGGCGGCGGTGTGGTGCATGGAAACGCCCGGTTCGCCCGAGGATACCTCCGTGTAGCTGACCGTTGCCGCATCCACTCGGTGCATGCAGGTCGAGAAGGGGCCGCATTCGGGCAGATGCGATGAATGGAGTCGCCGTAGCCACGCCGTCGAGCCGGCGTCGGATTCAAGACGTGCCATGTCGAACGCGGCGCTACGAACGCGCTGCGCGGCGGGTTCGTCATGGCCCGAGGAGATCCACTGTCGCGGTTCCCAGGGCTGGCGCTGGGCTGAAAGAGTCTCGCGATCCCATCTCCATTCGAACGCCGCCCGTTCGTCTTCGAACACTCCGATGAGCCGGAAGGGATTCATTTCGGCTAGCGGGAGACTGGCTAGACGGTTCGCCACGTCTTCAGACGACTTGGCGGCGCGTGTCGCGAGCACGACTTGTCCCCGCGACACCGCCGTTCCCTTCGCGCGACCGGGGATGGAATACCAGTTGATCAGGGCGATCGTGATTCCGAGTTGGTTGACGGAAATCCAGGTCCCACCGGCGGGTTCGCTTGGATGAACAACTTTCAAGCCCTCTGCCTCAGACTCCACCGGGGGCAAACCCAACGGGCGGGTCCGCTGCTCGTCGCGGTTCATGCCAAGGAGATAGCCGCGCTTCTTGGGCCAAAAGGTGACGGTGCACATGGCGGATCAGTCGGCGGACGGATAAGCCGCGATCTGCCGGCTTGTTTCACGCCAGGTGCGCCACAAGGACGCGGCGCTCGACGGCCGATGGCCGCGGGCGCGATTGGCCGCGCCGATGGCGAAGACCAGGCCCCATTGGCGGAAGAGGGTGCGATAGGCGGAGAAAAGGGTGTTCCGGGAGTCGTAGATGCTCGTGGCTTCTGCGGCGGCTCCATTGAGTTCGAGGATCTGAAATCCACGACCTGCCTTCAGCTCATCTTCGGACGAATAGCGCACGTCGTAACGGCCGATGAAAAATCCCGCGACCCGCCGGGAGATCTCATCGATGCGCGCCGTCAGTTCCGGCGTGGCGAGGCGGTGTCCGTCGAGAAAGATGCACCCTTGGGCGTGGTTGCCGGCCTCGACGAGGCGAAGCTGTTCCCCGGCGCCGAGGACTTCGTCGCGGCGTTTTTCGAAACGCTCCAGATACTTGGCGGCCATGCAGCGAGCCCGTTCGTCCAGCCAGATGAGTTCCTCGACTGTGTGAACGCCGTCGCCGGTGAGCATGGGAAACACCTTCTCCGTGATGGCGAAGATCGCGCCACGTTCCTGGTCCGGGAACCGGTAGTAGAACACGCCCGCTTCGAACGGTCCCGGCACGTAGCGCTGGAGAACCAGCGCAGTCGGAGATGCCTCCAAGCAGGCGGCGGCATCGGCGTCCGAGCGGATGAGTTTCACGCCGACTCCTCGTTGGCCAATGTCGGGCTTGAGGATGAACGGAAGCTCCACGGAATGGCGGGCCAGCAGTTGGGCGAGCGCCTGTTGCCGTTCGGCGAGTCCACCCGCGGGGATCAGCCACGCCTCGGCCGTGAAATCGGGGCTGGTGCGATGGAGGTCCTGAAGCGTTGCGATCTTGGATTCCCCAACCATTCCACCGTGGAGGATTGAAGGGTTGGCGGCGCAGGGAACCGTGAACCCGCGATGGCGAATCGAAAGCTGGACGTAGCGTAGAACAACAGGTGCGTAGAACAACCAGGCGGGCCAGAATTCCCATCGCGTCCATCGGTTCGTGGCGGCCCGGATTCGGTTCCAGGAGAAACCGCTCACGGCGCGCAGGAGGATCCTGATCAACAGGACGAGTCCGACCACGAGGATCAGCCCGACCCAGACCGTGTTGCCCCAGCCCTGCAGGGCTGCGCCGATGGAGGCACCGAAGAAATGGATCAACGAGAAGATGGCCGCGGTCCATAACGCAACCGTGACTCCGGTGATGGCCAGGAACCGCCCGAACGGCAGTCGGAGAAATCCGGCTGCCAGATAGGTCGGCAGTCGTGTTCCGGGAACGAAGCGGCTTGTCACGAGCAGCCAAGACCCGCGTGATTCGAACCAGGCTTCGCTGCGTTTCACCGAGTCTGGGCTGACAAAGCGCCGGGCGAGTCTGCTGTCGAGCAATGGCCGGCCGATGCCACGTGCCGTGAGGTAGAGCAACGCGTCGCCGAGCCAGATTCCAAGGAAGCACCCCAGCCAACCGGTCTGCCAGTTGATCACGCCGGTCACCGCCAACAAAGCCGCGCCGATGGTCGGCACGTCCTCCTGAACCAGCGTCGAAACGGCCAAGGTCGTCGCCTGGGTCAATGGAAGCCACTCGGCGAAGCCGGGAGGAACCCATTGGGTGAAGGTCGTATCCATGGCCCTTGGCTGGATCAACGGCTGGCGATGGACTGGAGATGGGCGACGGTCGACGGAGCGACACCAAACGCGGGTGGAAGCGGGACTTCCAAGATGCGGGCCATGACCGAGATGAGCGCGTAGTGGTGGATCGCGTGGGCGATCACGTAGACGAGTTCGCGGCCGAGGGAAGACTTGGACAGGGGAGAGTTTCCATGTTCGTAGCTGACTTCGCAGCGGGCGACCATCGGGGTCCACAACGCGGAGGGCTCCAAGCGCTCGATGCCAGCCCGGATACGGCGGGTGAGCGCGAGGGCGAAGTCCGGCTCGGTTTCAAGCCGGGAATCACGCCGGCGGTCATCATAGTCGACGAGGGCGCCGTCGAGGCCGCCCAGCACGCTGGTGAAATGATCGAGGCAGTGCCGGTAGTGCCCTCCGATCGACGCGTTGAACGCCACGGGAAGCTTCTGGACAAACGCGCCAGACGGAAGCGAGCCCAGCAGGAGTTCGCCTTGGCGCAGGATTTCCGCTGCAGCGGCGAGGATCCGTTCGGAGTCGGACTGGGACGCCCCGCCGTTGGCGGTGTCGGCGGCAGCAGAGCGATCAGCGGTGGGCAGGACTTGTGATTGGTTCATACGGTGGCACGGCTTCAGCGATCCGTTCCGCGATATGGTCGTGCTGGCGGCTAGTTCCTTACAATCTCCGGCCGAGAATTTTTAGCGGGAGCGTTTCCTGCGACCGGCCGCCCCGCTTCCGCCGCCAAGGCGACCACCCTGGCGTGCGTTTCCCGGGCGAGCGACTTTCGGTCGCCGGAAGCGATCATTGACTCACCGATTCGCACTTGGGCGATGATCTGTTTCTTTCCGAGAAGTCTCAAAAAGTGGGGCACAAACGTCATGTCGCGCCAGTAGCAGATCTCTTCCTCGGGGTCGCCTTCGTGAAGTTCGTAGCCAAGCCAGGCTGGGGTCACGGCGTGGGTTGAACCGGCCACGGACTCGAAGACGCCCGGATAGAACGGAAGCACGTCGTTGCCGCCTGAACTCGTGCCTTCCGGGAACACCATGACCGAAATCCCCTTTTCCAGCAGGTCACGGATCCCTTTGGCCGCGGCGGCGATATCCGCGCGGTTTTCGCGGCGAACAAAAAGCGTTCCGGCAGCCTGGGCGCCCCACCCGATCAACGGCCACGAACGGACTTCGACCTTGGAAACAAAGGAGCAGGGATGCAGCGAGCCGAGGACGATGATGTCGAGGTAGCTCAGGTGATTGGACACCAGCAGGCCAGTGGGGATCGCCGGTCCGCTCGCCCGGATCTCAAGCCCGATGCCCGACGCGATTCGGCGGCAGGTGTCCTGTAGCCATTCCGAACGTCCGACCCGGGTCCGGTGCTTGGCGGAAAGCAGAAAGCGACAAAACGCACCTCCCAGGATGACGAGGAATGCCAGGAGATGCCAGAGACTGCGGAAGAACGATGGGATGGCGCGGGCCATGCGCTAGTTTCCGGGCGCGGAAATTCCGAAGAAGCGCTGCATCGCCCGGGGCGACAGCTGGCGCAGGTCGATCAGCGTGAGGAAATCGATCGTCTTGAACTCCCGATCCAGTGCGGGCGGCCCGCAGATCTTCGCGCCGACCGTCAGGTAGGCTCCGAGCAGCCGCGGGATCTTTGGCGTCTCGTTCGACACAACTTCCAGCGGGCAATGGAACGCCGGCGTCGGAACGGTGCGCAGGCGGTCCTCCACCAGATTAGCTTGGAGCTGCATGTAGGCTGCGGCGCCGAGCGCCGGGTCCACGGACGTGAACGAACTGCAGCCGATCAGGTAGTAGGCATCGTTGCTGGCGGCGTATTGGGCGATGCCTTTCCAGAGCAGGTTCAGCACGGTGAAGTTCCGGTGCTCCTCCTTGATGCACGCCCGCCCGAGTTCGATGACGTGGGGCCGGAGCGGTTCGTAGGGCGCGAACCCGAATTCCTGTTCGCTGTAGTAGCCGTGGTTCTTCGCCGCCGCAGGCCCGGTCTGCAAGCGATAGGTCCCGATCACTTCACCCGTGGCGCAGTTCTCCACCAGAAGATGGTCGCAGACGCTGTCGAACCGGTCGGCATCAAGGCAGGTATCGTAGGCGGCCTCGAGGCCTTCGCGCAGCTCGAGATTGAACACGACGAACCGGAGGAACTGCGCGGCACGGACGTCGGCTTCAGAGTTGGCGAGGCGAACCCGGTAGCTCCCGGGTTTGGTGCTTTGGGCGACTGTTGAGATGGCGGACAGCAAGGACATGAACGGCATCAGGAGTGCCGGACCTTTGTCCCGCAGTCAACGGCGGCGAAGCGCGCTCCAAGAACGGGAATCTCGGAACGCCGGAGCCAGGCGACCAGAGCGCCCGACAGGAACACCGTCCAAGCCAGCGCGAACAGCAGTCCACCGTCGTCCTTCACCTCGATGCCAAGCTTGGTCAAGTGGCTGCCAATGGCTCCGGCCATCACGCCCATGGCCATGCCGGCGCCGTAGATCGAAAACCGTCCGCTCAGGAGCAGCCCCGCCGCGATCAGTTCGGCGATGCCGGAACCGATTCGGCCCCACGGTTCAGCCCCGAGCTTGGTGAAGATGTAGACCGATTCTTCAGCTGCCGTGAATTTGAAGAACAGCGTCTGGAACAGGATGGCTGCGGCGATAATCTGGAAAGTCCAGGTGACGTTGCGGTGGCGTTTGCAGGAGTTCATTAAGGGTATTGGACGAGGGCGATTGATGTTGTTCTTGGGTCGCGCGTTCCGGTCATTCGCCGGAGATTTTTTTCCACTGGGTGTCGGCCTTGGTGGTCTGGATGGCTTCGTCCTTGTCCCAGTCCTTGCGGGCGTTTCCCCAGAGACCTTTGTAGAAGAGAAACAGCCGGCCGTTGGTGACCTTGAAGTTCAATGGATCGATCTCGACCTTCTCGCCCTTCGCCATGGCGGTGGCGCACCATCCGCCGTAGGTCGGGAGATATTTGGCCGGGCTGGCTTCGAAGAGCGCTTTGTTCGCGGCGGCGGCGAACCAATAGACGACTCCGGCGTGGGTCGCGGAGAATTCCTTGGAGCCTTTGGCCGCCTTGTTCTGCGCGATGTAGGCAACGGGATCGTGGCCTTGGAGTGCGATCTTGTCGGCGCCGAGGTTGTATTGCTTCGTGTCCGTGGCGGCCGCGCGGGCTGCAAAATCGACGGCAACGAAGGATGCCAGAACAAGCAAAGGAGTCCGGCTGATGAACGAACGACGTGAGAGGATGGATTTCATTTTTTGGGAAGCGGCACTAGTGATTCCGTGCCAGCAGGGATGAGTGGGAGATCGTAGAGAAACCTTACAGGGAGAGATCAGGCGGCGAACTGCAGCGCCTGTGCGCGGCTCGACGGGCTCGCCTTCCTGGTCACGAGGCGATGCAGCGCGGTGGCGAGATTGGCGGCGGTATCGCACGGCGTAACCCGGGAACGGGGTTCGCAGATCGTGAACCCGGGACCGTGGGCGGCGCCATTGAGGACGCACGCGTCGGTCTCGCATTCCGCCAGTTGGCGCCATGCTTTCTCGAACGCATCGTCGCGTGATCCGGCGAGTTCATACTTCCAGCCGACGACGGTCGCGTTGGGAAACCATCCGCGGATTTTCGGAAGAACCTTTGTCGCGGGTTCGAGTTCCAAAGTGAGCCGGCCATCCCGGGTCGCGATCTTCGGCGATTCGACGGATTCCCCTTCCTTGTTCACGACGCGGGCCACACGGAAGTCGCACAGCGCGGCGGCGTGGAACACCGCGTCGATCCTGCGCATGCGGCCGATGCGTTCCATGCGATCCGCGAGGTCGTCGTTGGTGGTGAACGACTCGACCTCCCACGCATCGAGCGGACCGGTGTAGGTCGCGCCTTCAGCCCGCAGGCAATGGACGTTCCATCCCTGTTTGAGGAAGTGGTTCGCGGTCTGGGTGCCAAGCTTTCCCGTGGAAAAGTTGGTCATCCGTCGGGCCTGGTCGATGGGTTCGAAACTGGGGCCGAAAGTGATGAGGACACGCATGGTTGCGGGTCTGTCGTGACTCTCTGGACTTCCTTACACCGTAAGTTTCCGCGAGTCGCCGCGACACACCAGCATGCTCAAACTTCTTTGCACCGTTGCCGGCATGGCCGTAGGAATCGCCCTGCCGACGGGCGTTTCAGCCGCCGATCCATTCACGCTTCGTAGCACGGTGAACAGGACCGCCTTGATCGAACTGTTCTCCAGCGAAGGCTGCAGCAGTTGCCCGCCGGCGGAACGGTGGGTCAACTCCCTGACCAACAACTCCGGGCTCTGGCGCGACTTCGTCCCCGTCGTCTTCCACGTCGACTACTGGGATGGCCTCGGTTGGCCGGACCGCTTCGCCTCCAGCCAAAACACGCTCCGGCAGCATGGCTATGCGGCCTTATGGAAGAGCGAGTCCGTTTACACGCCGGCCTTCGTGCTCAACGGAACCGAATGGCGATCATTGTTGGGTGGCCGTTCCGTTCCGAAGCCGGGCGCGGAAGTCGGTGTGCTTGAAGTGAAGGAATCGTCGACCAACCATTTCAGTGTGCGCTTCACGCCCGCTTCGAACCTCAAAGGCCCTTTCGAAGCCACCGTTGCTTGGATCGGCGGGAACCTTTCCACCCGGGTGCAGCGCGGAGAGAACGCTGGCCGGGCCCTCGAGCACAACTTCGTCGCGCTGGACTGGGCGACGCTCCCTCTGCGCGGAGACTCGGTCGCCGGAGGCACGGTCCAGATTAGGCGTCCCAAGGGAGCAGATGCCCGCAAGCTTGGCTTGGCCGTTTGGGTAACCAGATCCGGTTCCCCGGTGCCGCTTCAAGCGGCAGGTGGTTGGATGCCGTGATGCGGGCGGTCAGTTGGTCTCGTCAACTTCCTCGCGCAGTCGGCGTTTCAAGCGCGCGCGCGATTCTGCCGGCATGTGCTTCGAGGATTGAGAGGGCGCCTGATGCTTCGCCTGCGAAGCGGTGGAACGGATCAGTTTGAGCTGGTCGGTGTAGCGCTGGCACCAGGAGCAGATCCGGAAGTGCATCCACATCAGCAGCCGTTCACGCGGCGACAAACGTCGTTCGTGCGATTCGGAGTCCAGACGAACGATCGCCTTGCAGGGCGGCAGGCGGTGCGCCAGCCAGAGAATGAAGCGCTTCTTCAGGGACGGTTTGGAGCTCATGGTATCACGCCTCCTCCGGGTCCTCTTTGCCGAACCAGCTCACTTCTAGACATCGCCTCAACGCAAGGCGCGCCCGGTGGAGCATTACCCAAAGATTGTTCTGCGAGATGTTGAGCGTGGAGCAGATTTCGTCGCCGGGGATTTCGTCGACTTCACGCATCAGGAACACCTGCGCGATCTTCTGGGGAAGTTTGCTCGTGCATCCGTTGAACGCCTTCCAGAACTCTTCTTGGTCGACGTCGCCGGCGCTGCTCCAGTCGCTCGGCGCCATCGCCGGGGTCCAATGGTCGGCGAAGCCGGGATACTCGAACGTCTTGTTCTCCTCGTCCTCGTAGAAGTTGAGGTCGGTGAATGAGGTTTCACGCCCGGCCTTGCGGAAGTGGTCGAGGATCTTGTTCTTCAGGATCCCCGTGAGCCAGCTCCGCTCCGAGGAGCGGCCTTCGAACTTCTCGTGGCTTCGCAGCGCGGCCAGGAGGGTTTCCTGGACGAAATCCTCCGCCCGCGTCTGGTCGCGCAGGCGGGAAAGGGCGTAGTGGAAGAGGTAGTCGCCGTGGTCATCCACCCAACGATCAGGGTCAAGCCTCGAGGTTGAAGCGCCGGGCACAGTGGTCTGGGAAGCGACCGGTTGTTCAGAAGGATTCATTTGGGACAATAAAGCTCAGCATTACCCGCCGCCCCGGAGGCTGACCTTGATTTTTGTTTTCGCCTCCATGGAAAGCCTATGCCGCGTGCTCTCTCCGGGTCCGAAGCACCTGATCGATTGCCTGAGCCACCTGAGTTGACGTCGGTAGCGGCGACACGTCCTGCACAGGACAAGGTGTATCCAATAGCCTAGGCGTTGTCCAAAGCGCAGATCCTGTTCCATGGCGTGGGAGGTGTGGCTGCACATCTCGCGACAGGTCGGCGATAGGGTGGCGCGCAGCTTTCTGAGGGGCGTGAGCCAGCTTGTCTTGGGCGTCGTCATGGGAATTGTGTCGTTTGGGCGACGGATTCCTTACAGCAGCGTTTGCCAAGGGTCGCTCGATTGGTTTGGAGGGCCCTTGGGAGTCCATTCGCAAATTGGAATGTTTTATTG
>JAYUUX010000620.1:0-2752 GCA_043754645.1 Verrucomicrobiales bacterium
TCACCCTGCGGCAGCGCGTAACGACGGGGGATGTAAAAGTTGCGATAGGCGCGCATTGCGCTTGCGACGTCGCTCAAAGGTCCTTTCACCCAGAAAGCGCAGCAGCTTCACCTGGATGATCGCGTCGATCTCCCCGATCTCATCGAGAAAGAGGGTCCCCCCCTGCGCCTGCTCGACCCGCCCGATCCGGCGTTCGTGGGCTCCGGTGAAGGCTCCCTTCTCGTGGCCGAAAAGTTCGCTTTCAAGCAAGGCCGCCGGCAACGCGGCGCAATTGACCGTCACGAGGGGCGCCTTCGCCCGTGGACTGAGCTGGTGAATCGCTTTTGCAATGACCTCTTTGCCGGTGCCGC
Source organism: Verrucomicrobiales bacterium (assembly GCA_043754645.1). GTDB lineage: Bacteria > Verrucomicrobiota > Verrucomicrobiia > Limisphaerales > CANJSG01 > CANJSG01. The sequence goes on from JAYUUX010000620.1 coordinate 351, forward strand.
TCTCGCCTTGGATCAGCACGTTGCTCCTGCTCGGCGCCACCTGCTTGATCGTGTCGATGATCTCCAACATCTCCGGCGTCTTGCCGATGATGTTTTCCAAACCGAAGCGCGTATCCAGTTGCTGGCGGAGCTCCGTGTTCTCCGTTTCCAGCTTCTGCCGGCGCAACGCCCGACCGATCCGCATCTCCAACTCGTCGATCTGCAGCCGCCCCTTCGCGATGTAGTCGTCGGCCCCCTTTTTCATCGCTTCGACGGCGATTTCCTCGCTGCCGTAGGCGGTCATGAGAATGCAGACCGGCGGTTTGGAAAGCGCCTTGGCCCGGGCAATCAGCTTCAATCCATCCTCATTCGGCAGGCGGAAGTCGGTCAGCATCACGTCGAAATGCTCCTGCTCCAGAAGCAGCCCCGCCGCCGCCGCGTCCTCGGCCACATAGACATCGTAATGGTCCTCCAACGCCGCGCGGAGGCCTTCCCGCGTGGGTTTTTCGTCATCAACGATGAGAAGCATGGGCTTCGCGTCCATCCGCGAAACTCAATCACAACGCTCCTCACACGCACAACCTGAATGCCAAAGTGTCCCAGCCGATCGACCAACCCATTGAGCCTGGTTGGCAGTCGACAACCCGTTCGGGAACCTCTGTTCAACCTGAGATCAGCAGCGCGGCAGCGTTACCAACCGCGAGATTCGGGGCCCATTCACACCGTCACGTCGGGCCAGCCAGCAGCTTCGGCTGCCGCTCGGCCAACGGGAACCACAGCCGGAAGACCGTCCCCTTGCCCACGTTGCTCTCGAGTTCAATCCGGCCACCGTGTTCGCGGACAATACGCTGGACGATCATCAGGCCGAGCCCGGTCCCCTTCGTCTTCGTCGTGTAGAACGGCTCGAAGATGCGGTTGATCTGTTCCTGCGGAATGCCGCCGCCTGTGTCGGTCACGCTGACCCAGACGCCCTCGCTGGTTTCGCCGGTCGCGAGGGTGAGCACGCCGTCCTTGCTCATGGCCTGCATGGCGTTCTTCACGAGGTTCACCAAGGCCTGTTTGATCTGTGCGACATCCAACGGCGCCGGATCCAGCCGGCGCGCGCATTTTTCGCGGACGGTGATCCCGCGATTCTCCATCTCCGGCCGGAGCAGGTTGAGGGTGTCCAGGACCACGTCGTTGAGCGATGCCGGCTTGAGGTTGGGCTTCGTCGGGCGGATGGCTTGGAGGAACTGCGTGATGATGTAGTCGAGCCGGGTGATCTCGCCCTTCGCGACGTCGAGATAGCCGTCGACCTTGTCGAGGATCTCCGCGGCATCGGCCGGAGACGCCGGTTTGCGGCCACGGAGCAGCGCCCCATCTCCCACGCTGCCGTTCAGCGCCTGGCGGAGCTTCTTCGATTCGCGGGTGATGAGCTGGAGGTGAATGTGGAGCGCGTTGAGCGGATTGCCGATCTCGTGGGCCACGCTCGCCGCCAGCAGCGTCAACGCCTGGATGCGTTCGCTCTCGATCGCCTCGAAGGTTTCCTGCCGGGCTTCGGTGGCGTCATGCAGGATGAGCGCAAGCCCCGAGCTGCCCTTGGAATCACCGTCGAGCGGCGCCGCGTAGAGCCGGACAAACCGCGGCTCGGGATAGGAGATCTCGAATTCATGGCGGACGACCCTCGGGCCTCCCTTGATGTCGAGTTTGCTGAGCCGCTTCCAGTCGAGTTCAGGGAGGAACTTGGTGATCGGTTCGCCATCGGCCCCGTCAGTCGGGAGGTTCAACAGGCGGACGGCCCCTTCGTTGAAGTAGAGGATCCGTCCGGCTTCATCGACGACGAGGACGCCGTCCTCGATGGTGTTGAACAGCATCTCGAGGAACGCCCGCTCGCGCGCCAACCGCTCAAGCACCGTCTGCATGCCCTGCGGATCCAGCCGTCCGATCCGGCCAAGAACACGGTCAAGGAAGCTGGTCTTGGGAGCCATGGTTCACAGCCATTTCTTCCGTTTGAACCACCAGTAGGTCAACCCGGTGGACACGACCGTGACGGCCATCACCATCGCATAGCCGTGTTTGAACTTCAGCTCGGGCATGTCCTCGAAGTTCATCCCATACCATGTGCCGAGCATCATCATCGGCGTCGTGATCAGGGTGATCAACGTCAGCAGCTTGACGACTTCGCCCGTCTGGTTCGACGACATGTTGAGGTAGACCTGCAGGATGCCGGTCAGCGAATCCGTGTAGTTCTGCGCCAGTTCCGAGATGTGGAACAGTCCGTCGTAGACGTTGCGGTAATAAGGGACAAGATGGGCGCGGATCATCTTGAACTCGCCCCGGGCGAACCGCGCCAGCACCTCGCGCTGCGGACCGATGATCTGGCGGAGGTGGAGCACCTCCTTCTTCACCTGGAGGATCTTGTTCAACGTGTCCTTCGTCGGCGA
>JAYUUX010000621.1:0-2775 GCA_043754645.1 Verrucomicrobiales bacterium
GGGGACCGTGTTTCTCGATGAGATCGCCGAGCTGCCCTTGGCGACGCAAGCGAAGATGCTGCGTGCAATCGAGGCTAAGGAGATTCTGCCGGTCGGCGCCAATGAGCCGATCACGATCGAAGCGCGCATCGTGGCCGCGACGAACAAGAACCTCCCGGCCGAGGTCGCCGCCGGGCGGTTCCGCGAAGACCTCTTCTACCGGCTCAACGTCATCGAACTGGGCGTCCCGCCGTTGCGCGAGCGGCGCGAGGACATCCTTCCGCTGGCCGAGAAGTTCATCGGCGAATTCTCCCGGGGCCGGAGCCGTTTCTCGTCGGCGGTCGCCGCGGTGCTTCTCGGATACGAATGGCCGGGCAACGTCCGCGAGTTGCGCAACGCCATGGAACGCGCCGCCCTTTTGTCGGGCGGCGAACTCGTCATGCCGAAGCACCTCACGCAGCGCATCCGCGCCGCGATGGGGGAGCAGGCACCCGCGGCCCAGGCACCCGCCGAAGCCGCCGACGTCGAGCGCCTGGATGCGATGGAACGTCAGGCGATCCTTCAGACCCTGCGGAAGCACGCCTTTAACCGCACCGACAGTGCGAAGGCCCTCGGCATCAGCCGACGCGCGCTGCAATACAAGCTCCAGCGCCTGCGCGATCTGGGCTGCGACGTCGACGGACGCAGTTCCTCGGGCGCGGCGGAGTGAGGATTGCATCCGGAGCGGTTTTGGCAGCGTAGTCCCATGTCAATGCTCCCGCGTTGGTCATTCAGTGTTCTTCTGCTGGCGGTCTATATCGCCACGTTCCATCTCTGGATGCATCTGGGCCGCGCCGGAGTGGTCGTCAGTGGTCTCGTCGCGACCGTCGGATTATCGGTCCTGTTCGTGCGAGCGAGTGGCCAAAGCTATTTCCTGAACCGTTGGGACGCGTTCTGGCATGGCTCCGTCATCCTGGACCTGTTCCTTGAGGCGGTTCTGGTCCCGTATCATGGCGACTATTCCTTTTACCTCTGTGCACTCGCCTTCGTGGTGGTCGTGGGCGGTTACCGGCAGTGGGTGTGGAAGCGATGCCTGCGGCGTGCGGCCTTGCACCTATCGGCGACTGGCGCTGGCGGAGCGCCCCCGCTAGCTTTGAGCTCGATGAACGAAGTTACCTGGGAAAAACAGTTTCGCGCCGTCTATGGTCGCGGCGTGGCGGCCTGGCAGGCGGGCCGCCGGAAACCCGCCACGATGTTCGATGCCGAGGATGTTGCCTTCCTCGCCGGAATCGGCTGCACGGCGCAGGAGTTGTTCGATTTCGTGGATGATTCCCTCGTCTACGGCGAACCGGACGTCGCCACCGCTCTTGGTGTGCAGGCCATCCGGCGCGACTACCTTTTGAACGAGATGAAGGGGATGAAAAGCGGGAAGCAGTCGGCCATGTCGGACCTGCCGCCGAAGGCCCAGGAAGTTGACGGGATCTCCTGGTTGCCCCGGCTCATCGTGAAGGCGCGCATGAAACTGCGCGGCGAAATGCCGGATGACCTGATGTATGGCTGCGGCGGCGATCGTCCTTTCGTCCGACGGATGAACACCACATTGCCCGGGTTTCTCCAACTGGTCCGCGAATGCGGATCCGATGACCGACGGATCATCGACACGCTCAAGCACGGCGCGGGAATCAAGTAACAACATGCCCGACGTCATCCCCACCACATCGGCTGCCACCGGGTCTTCGTCGCGGGCGATCCTCCGCGGCGCGCTTGGGTTTGGTCTGGTCAGCCTGATCGCATTCTCCGTCTGGGCCTTTGGCGGAGGATGGTTCCGCGGTCGCGGGGGCGAACCGGCGATGTATGCGGCGATTGCGGCGGTGTTCGTCGTCCTCACCGGGGTCCTGATGCATCCGCTGGTGCAGGGCCCGAAGAAGCTCCTGCGCTTCTACCAGGCCTTCGTGCCCGCCTTTCTCATCTACGCCGTCGTCTGGTCGGGCTTCTGGTTCTGGCTCAAGTATGGCGCCGGGGAATGGCTTGGAGCCGGCGTTGGAAGCATCGCCTTCGTGGCCTACTCGGCGTGGCGGTTTGGAAGCTGGCGGGCCTTCTGGCTGGTCACGGTTCTGTTCTTCGTGATGCACACGGCCGGATATTTCGCCGGCGGTTGGAGCATGGCGAGGCTCATGGAACTGGCGCGTCAGGATCCCGTTCCCTTTCTCGACAAACCGAAGCTGATGATGCTCGCGAAAATGTCCTGGGGATTGTTCTACGGCCTCGGGTTCGGGGCGGGTCTTGGATACGTCTACCACGCGGTCCAACGGAAATCCCCGGCAACCCCGGATGAAGTGCGGCCAATGTGATCTCCACGTAGCGCGTGCTCGAACCGAACTGTTCAGCGCTGGGACCGGGGAAACTCGAATGCAGGATCCAGACATGAATCCGTCGTCCAAACCGAAGGCTCCTCGCCGCCGGCCCTTTCATCAGCGTTTCCTGCTGGCGCTTGGCCTGGCGTCAGGACTCATCGGATTCTCGCTCGCCCTCGGCATCCTAGGATACCACTTCATCGCTGGGCTTGGATGGATCGATGCCGTCCTGAACGCGTCCATGATCCTGACGGGCATGGGTCCGGTGAATGCGCTCTCCTCGGATGCGGCCAAGCTTTTCGCATCCGCCTATGCGTTGTTCTCGGGAGTAGTCTTCATCAGCGCCACTGGGATCCTGCTCACGCCCATCTTCCACCGGGTCCTGCACCGGTTCCATCTGGAGGAGGGGAACCAGCGATGAGATCCGGCCTGCCGGCGCCCCTGTAGATCTCGGGTGAAGTTG
>JAYUUX010000622.1:0-2421 GCA_043754645.1 Verrucomicrobiales bacterium
CTTGAAGCCAAGGTCCTGGAACTGCACCACTGCGGCCTTCGCCAGCTTTGGGATGATCTTTTTCCGTTCGGCGGTGAGTCTGGCACCCAGCTTGGCGAGTTCCTCGCGAAGTTTCTTTCGCTCGGAGTTCAGCTTCGCCACCAGCGCGTCGCGTTGTTCCAACTGTTCGAGCTTGGCGCGCGCTTCTTCCCCAAAGGCGATGATGTCGTCGACGGTGGAGCCGTATTTGCGCTTCAGATTGTGGACGAGGTTGAGCCGTTCCTCCAAAGCCTGGAGCCGCTCGGGATCGACCAGGACGCCGTCCGCGTATCCGCGCAGGTCGCTCTGCACGTCGCGGATCGCCTGCACGGCCTGTTCGTGCAGCGAAAGGATGCAGCCGGCCGCCGGATCGATGCGCTTCAGTTCCTGCAGTTGCCGGCCGACGGCGCCGACCTGCGTCATGATGGAGGCTTCGTCCTCGTCGATCAGCCCCAGCCCCGTCTGGCAGAGCTGGAGGATCTTGGCGGCGTTGCTCGCGCGATTGTGCTCTTCGGTCAGCGCCTCCTCTTCGCCCGGTTGCAGCCGGGCGCCTTGGATTTCCGTCGCCTGGAACCGCAGCAGGTCGACCTGCTGGGCGTAGGTCTTCTCGTCGACGATCAACGAAGCCTTCTCGGCTTCGACCGCGGCAAGCTTCGCCACGAGCGCGCTGAATTCTCCGCGCAGCGGAGCGAGCGCGCCGAAGGCGTCGAGGATCTCCAGTTGTCTGGAAGGATGGAGCAGCGACTGGTGGTCGTGCGGCCCGTGCATGTCGACCAGCGCTTCGCCCAACTGCGCGAGAACCCCGAGCGTCGTGGGTGAACCGTTGACGAACTGCCGGTTGGTTCCCGCGGCGGTGAAGGTGCGTTTAAGCACGAGCTGCCCGCCTTCCGCGGGTTCAAGCCCGTTTTCTTCGAGGAACGGCTTCAGCGGAAACCGCAGCGTGGAAACATCCAGCACGGCCTCGACGGAGCAGGCGTCTGCGCCCGAGCGGATGAGCGTCCTGTCCGCGCGCTGTCCGAGCACGAGGTTGAGGCCGCCGATGATGACGGATTTGCCCGCGCCGGTTTCGCCGGTGATGGCGTTGTAGCCGGGGCGCAGTTCCAGCGTCAGGTCCGAGACGAGGGCGAGATTCTTGATGCGGAGCGTGGTGAGCATCGGCGACCGCGGAGTTTTGGTGGAGACCGCCCAAGATGCAAGCGGACGGCGGACGCCGGGGAGAACGCCGCTGCGGCATTGCCCGACATTCCTTTTGCTCCGATGCTCCACCCGACATGGCGTTCTCGTTCCTATTCCTCGGCAGCGGCACCTCGCAGGGAGTGCCGATGATCGGCGTGGACTACCCCGATTCCTTCCTCGCCAATCCGAAGAACCACCGCACGCGGCCCTCGATCTACGTCGAGACGGACACGATCCGGTTCATCATCGATACGACGCCCGAGTTCAGGCTCCAGGTCCTGCGCGAGAAGATCCGCCATATCGACGCCGTGCTGTTCACCCACGGACACGCCGACCACGTCATGGGCCTCGACGACTGCCGGCGCTTCTGCGACCTGCGCGACGGCCAGCCGCTTCCCATCTACGCCAACGAACCGACGATGAACGATCTGCGGCGCGTCTTCCGCTACGCCTTCGAGGATCGCCCGGTGCCGAAGGGCTACTTCCATCCCGATCCCCGCATCGTCGACGGGCCGTTCCTCCTCGGTGACCTCGAAGTGGTGCCGATGTTGTTGCCCCATGGCCGGATCAAGACCGTGGGCTATCTCTTCAAGCAGAACGGCGTGAAACGGCTGGCCTACATGAGCGACTGCAAGGAAGTGACCGACGAAGCCGTCGGGCTCACCCAGGGCGTCCAAGTCGCCGTGCTCGATGCGCTGCGTTTCGCGCCGCATCCCACGCACATGTGCCTCGACGAGGCGCTCACCGCCGCGCGGCGGATCCGTGCGGACCAGACCTACTTCACCCACCTGACGCACGACTACGACCACGACATCGCCCAGGCCGAACTTCCCGAAACGGTGACGTTCGCCCATGATGGCCTTCGCGTGCAGATTGTCCCCTGATCGCCATGAAACGATTCCTTCTCCCCGTCATCGCATTGATCGCCTGCCTTGCCGGACCTCGCGTCGACGCCGCGACCCCGGGCGAGTCCGTGGTCATCGTCTACAACCGGAACGCGAAGGAATCGAAGGAGGTTGCCGAGCATTACGCGGAGCGCCGCGGCGTGCCGAAGAAACAGATCGTCGGCCTTTCGATGCCGAACGCGGAGGAGATCTCGCGGGCCGACTACCGGCGCGACCTTGAACGCCCGCTCTGGCGATTCTTCGAAAACGAAAAACTCTTCACGACCCGGCGGCAGACGGTCAACAACACCAACCTCAGCCAGGTCCAGTCGTTCTGGAACGT
>JAYUUX010000623.1:0-2546 GCA_043754645.1 Verrucomicrobiales bacterium
AGCGCCTCGGCCCAGACGTATTCCATCGACTGGTCCAAAGTCTCCGGCGGCGGCGGCACTAGCACGGGCGGCGTCTATGCCGTCAGCGGCACCCTCGGCCAGCATGACGCCGGCACCCCGATGTCCGGCGGCAACTTCTCCCTGACCGGCGGGTTCTGGAGCTTCCTGTCGCTCGTGCAGACGACGGGTTCACCGCTCCTCTCCATCCGCTACACCACGACCAACACGGCCGTCGTCTTCTGGCCCTCGCCCTCGACGGGTTTCAATCTCCAGTTCGCCACCGACCTCACCTTGAGCAACTGGGCCAACTCCGTCACCGCTCCCTCCGACGACGGCACGAACCGTTTCCTCATCGTCAATCCACCCACGGGGAATGGGTTCTTTAGGTTGATCAAACCGTGACGTGGCGAGCAGGTGGGCAGGTGAGCAGGTGGGCTGGGGAGAACAGCCGGTTCACATCGCGGCTCCTCGGCACCCGTCTGCGTGGTCCGCGTCTTCTGCGGTTTCAACCGCTTCGCGTTCTTAGCGTCCTTCGCGGATAAATCCTGCCGGCAAGGGCGGGGACACGACTTCAATACTGATACGGCTCGTTCATCTGGCCGCATTGGGGGCACTTGGAGAGGTCCACGTCGGGGTCGTCGGTGTAGACGGACTGGCAGCGGCCGCAGCGGAAGATGTTGTCCTGTTTGGCCGCGGGCCGGAACCGGCGTCGCCGGGTCTCGGAGAAGACGTAGAGCCCGAGGATCGCGAGGAGCACGGCCGACAGGTAGAAGAAGATGAGGCCTTCGTGCGTCATGGCGTCGGGGTGGCGACCCGGGCCGCGGGCAAGGTGCGCCAACGAACGATGAACCGGCCGGATTGCCGAGAGGTTCCGGGGGCTTCGGCGAAGTCCAGCTTCCACGCGAGGGCCATGGCCGATTGATCGGCGGTGGCGAGCCCCGAGCTTTCCCAAAGCCGGACCGATTGGACCACCCCGTCGGCGTCCACCCACAGGTCGACGACGGAATCTTTCAGCAGTTCGGCGCTTTCCCACGAAGGCGGCGTGGCGAGTTCGCCTTGAAGGCGTTTGCGCAGTTCCGGTGTGAGCTCCCATTCGGTCCGGGGCCGGACGGGTTCGCTCGCGAGGCGAGCTTGCGGCAGCAATTGGTCGACGGCGGGCTGGTAGCTGGCGACGAGCGCGGTGGGTTTATTGGTGGGAAGGGTGACGGCGATGGCGCGGCCGAACGTATCGAGATCGGGCTCCAGCCAGCGCGGTGGTTCGGTCCATTCCGTGTCGATGGTTCGGACCGGCGGCGATTGCAGCCAACCGGCGGCGGAGAAGCCGTGGACGCTGGGCTCGACGCCCCGGGCCGGATCGTCCAGCAGCAGCGCAGTGGCCAGGGCAGGCGCTTCCAGCGGCGAATTGATCCAATGGAAGACGGGTCCATCGGGTCGGATCGTGGCGGGCGCGACGGCCTTGGCGCCGAGCAGCCAGATGAGCCCTAGGTGTCCGACGAGCAACGCCGCGCCCAGGCCAGCCATGCGCTGAAGCGACCAGGTTTCGTTGGCGGGCGGGAGGTTCACTGGGGCGAGGCGGCCGGCAGGATGGAATCGAACAGGCGCGGCCGGCTGGCCAGCAGGAGTTCCTTGGCCCCGGCGTCACGCGCGAGGACGTGCAGGCGGGTGAGGGTTTCGTTGTCCACGGAACGGTCCGCGAGCAGCACGACGGTGAGGGGGCTTGGCCGTTCCTGCGCGGCCGTGCGGAGGCGCTCGGCGAGTTCCTTCTCGGTGACGAGCTGGTTCCGGAAGAAGAGCTGGCCCGCCAGGTTCACCGCGACGGCGACGGTCCGGTTGGTGGTTCCCGAAAGGCCGGAAGCGGTCGGCAGCTCCACGCGGCCGGAGTTGCGGATCAATTCGCGGACGCGGTTGACGGCCTCCTTCGGCGCACCGGGTTCGGGACGGATCGAGAGGGTCGTGCCCGGCGGAAGCGAACCGATCTCGCGGCGAAGATACTCCAGCTCGAAGGTGGAATTCGTGTGACCGTTGAAAACCGCGTCGCCCTTCGCGGTGACGAGAATCGGAAGGCCGTTGGTCTGGCCCGGGGAATCATCGAGCTTCACCGGGATGCCCGGGGTGTAGACGAGCGTGGTGAAGAGGATGAAGAGCAGCAGGAGGAACAGGACGCTCACGAGCGGAGCGGCGTTCAGCTCGCCTTTGAAGACCCGGACATTGCGGGGAAACTTCATGAGGGCTTCTGCGTGCCGGCGGGCTCGGTGACGAGGTTGAGCGCCTCGGTCGAGGCCTGTTCCATGTCGAGGACGATGCGGTTCATCCGGCCGACGAGGTAGTTGTAGGCGGCGTAGGCGGCGATCGCGATGGTCAGGCCGGTGGCGGTGCAGATGAGGGCCTCCCACGTGCCGCGCGACATCTGGGAGATGTTCGACATGAGCCCGGACTCCTCGAGTTGCCGGAAGATCTTCATCAGGCCGGAGACGGTTCCCAGCAACCCGACGAGCGGCGCGATCTGCGCGACGGTGGCGATGAGGTTCAACCGTTCTTCCAGCCGG
>JAYUUX010000624.1:0-6307 GCA_043754645.1 Verrucomicrobiales bacterium
ATTGCCAAAGACGAGGCTCTCCCCGTCCTGCTGGAAATCCTGCGAGATCTTGGCGAGCACCTTCTCCGTGGCCGCCTCGGCCGCCGAGACGGAGGTGAAATACTGGTTGTTGCGTTCGATCTGCTTCGAGTTGCCGGAGCTCCAGGCAACCACTCCGGCCAGCGCCAGAAGGCTGATGGCGGAGAAGCCGACGACCACAAGCAGGGCGAAGCCCGAGAGCGACCGCCGACGGGAGGAGATACGGCTGGGGGCGAGTTTCATGGCGTCAGGTCATTCCAGCGCGCGGCGGGTGATGCGGGTGCGGAGCTGGTAGAAGTCGTAGAGTCCGCCGGGTCCGATATCGATGGTCGGATACTGGAGCTGGTAGAACTGGAGGGTCAGGCCGATGACCCGGTTGTTGTTGTTGTTCGTCAGGACCTGGCCGAGATGGTTCTCCGCGGTGAACACGACCTGGTTGCTGATCGCGTTGGCCACGACGTAGACGGAACTGACCCCGTTGGTCGTGCGTTTGAGGCGGTTGTCGGCGGCGTCCCAGTAGTAGCGGACGAAACTCGTCGAGTTGGTCGTGGGATAAACCTGGATCGCGTTGCCGGACTGCGTGTCGGTGATGCCGCACGTCGCGAAGTTGGTCAGGCCGCCATTGCCGATCCGGATGATCTTGGCCGAACGGATCTCCTCCACGAGCTTGCTGACGGCGCGCCGGGCTTCGTCGCTGGCCCCGAGCTTTGAGCGGGAGAGCTGGAACATGCGCATCCCGTATAGGTGGCTGAAGACGACGCCGCCCATGACGACGAGGAACAGCGACATGGCGATGAGCGCCTCGGGAAGGGTGAAGGCAAAGGTCCCCTGACGACGGAGACGGCGCGCGGAGACGGTGGAAGAGATTCTCATTGGTCGGGCCCCCGGTAGGTCACCACGGTATTGGTGTGGGTGGACCGCCCCATGAACGACCAGACGCAATCGACCCGGAGGCCCTTGAGCGGCGGATTGGCCGACACGCTCCAGATCGATATGTAGTTCGTCGCAAAGACGAAACTGATCCCGTTGGTCGAAGCCTGGGTGACGATGGCCGAGCAATTGGTGCGGGGCAGCGGAAACTGGAGCGCAAGGGAACCCGCGAGGGCGTTTCCGGTGACCGGAATGTCGAGGATGTTGACCTGGTCGACGAAGTTGGACGCGACCAACTCGTCCACCGGCGGATCGGACAACTGGTCCCATTTCGCCGCCCGGGCCTGTTCAAGCTGCTGCATGGCCAACGATTGGGCCGCAAGCGAGTAGGCGTTCCATTCGGCCCGCTTCGCCGTGAAAACGTATCCGTTGACCACGCCGACCACCGTGACACCGGCCACGACGAGCGTAATGACCACCTCCATGATGGTCATACCTCTGGAGCCGTTCGGCGAAGGTCTATTTGGGAGGCGGATGTTCACTTTGATTGCCGAAACCGGCCCGTCTCCGTTCTAGGACGACCAGTTTTCCCGTGGAGCGCAGGAGATATGCCAGTCACCCCGATGCGAATCCGGCTTTGATCTTGCCGGAAACACGATCCGAAGCAGATTGCGCCGCATGTTCTCAGGGAAACTCCAGCCACTGCTGTTCAGGACCGTGCTCGGTGTCGCTTTGATCGTCGGGGTGGGCAGGGCCATGGCCCAGGCGCCGGTCGTGACCGAACTCGATCCTCCGTTCGGTATCAGGGGGGAGAACATTGTGATCCGGGGACAGAACTTCGTGAACTCCGGCTTGAAGGTTTTCTTCAACGGGATCCAGTCGCCCTCCGCCTCGTCTGCCGCCTCGTCCCAGATCAACGCGCAGATTCCGGCGACCGCCACCACGGGCCCGATCAGGGTGGAGCAGACGGGAGGGGTCTTCACCACGACGAACAGCTTCGTGGTCGTGACCAACCAGCCCTACGTCCGATGGTTCGACCCAGTCTCGGGATCCACCAACGCCAACATCACTTTGGACGGGCTCAACCTCACGACGACTCCCCTTCCCGCGATCCGTTTCGGCGGAGTGCTGTCGCCCGCGGTCCAGAACGGCGCCGGCCAGAACCAGATCGTCGCCCGGATTCCCGCCAACGCCCTGCCGGGGCCGATCACGGCGAGCAACTCCTTCGGAGTCTTCACCACGTCGAGCAACTTCACCGTCTTCGGCAGCGGCCCGCAGGTGCTGTCCTTCGATCCCCCGACCGCGGCGGCCGGAGCCGATGTCACGGTCAACGGGATCAACTTCATCGCGGGCAACACCACCGTCCGCTTCGGCGGCACCAACGCGCCCGCGGTCAATGTCACGGCCCCGACACAGCTCCACGTGACGGTCCCCGCCAACGCCGTCACCGGGCCGATCACGGTGGCGACGCCGTTCGGCACCAACACGACATCGACGAACTTCGTCTTCGGCCTGGCCCCGCAGATCGCCGGCTTCAGCCCGGTCTTCGGACCCGTCGGAACCAACGTGACCATCGACGGGGCGAACTTCGTCACCAACGGGCTGCGGGTGAGTTTGAACGGCTCCAACATCCCACCGGCCAAAGTGACCGTCGTGAGCGCCACGCAGCTGCGGGTCACGATCCATACCGGACAGACGAACGGCCCGTTCACCGTCGCCACGGTCTACGGGACGAACACCACCTCCACCAACTTCGTCGTCACCGGCGGCGCTCCCGTGGTTTCCGATTTCACCCCGTCGGCCGGCCCGACCAACACGACGATCGTCATCAATGGCTTCAACCTCATCGACGCCACCAATGTGGCGTTCGGCGCCGTGCGGACGGCCAACTTCGTCGCGGTCTCGCCGACCCAGATCTCGATGAAGGTTCCGGCGAACGCCACCTCCGGCCCGATCACGGTGCAGAACCCCTACGGTTCCACCACCACGTCGAGCAACTTCTCCCTGCCCGCGATCTTCACCGGCCTCAATCCCGCCACGGCACCCATCGGCGTGACGTTCTCCGTGTCGGGCACAAATTTTACCGGCGCCACCGCGCTCAGGGTCAACGGCACGCCCACTCCGTTCACCTTCGTCAATGACCGGCAGATCGACGTGCTCGTCACCGCCTCGATGGTGTCGGGGCCGGTCTCCCTCACCACGCCGGCCGGAACCTTCGTGACCACGAACTCGTTCATCGTCCAGCCGTCTGCCGATCTCGGCGTCACGCTGGCTCCCGACCGCTATCCGATCGCCTTCGGCGAGGTCGCCGAACTGGTGGTGACCGTAACCAACCTCGGCCCGCGATCAGCGACCAACCTGGTTGTCACTTCCGGGTTTCCGGTCAACTTCCTCCAGATCGGTGGCACGCTTGGCGGGATCGGAGGCATCGTGACGACGAACGAGTCCACCATGACCGCGCAGGTCGCGCTCCTCGGCGCCTCCAACTCGTTCACCTTCACCCTCACGGCCCGCGCCATCGGCCTCGCGACCAACACCGCCACCGCCTCGGTCACCAGCGCGACTCCGGACGGCCTCCAGGCGAACAACGTCTCATCCACCGCCTTGACCGTCGCCAATGCGCCGCGGCTCGGCGTGCGGCCGGTCCAAACGAACGTCGTGCAGTTCTACTGGCCTTCCGACTGGCCGGGTTTCCAACTGCAGACTGTTCTCCAACTTCCGGCGGGCCCGTCCTGGGTCTCGGTGACCAACCCGTCCAATTTGTCCGGGGCGGAACTGCGTGTTCAAACCGCCGCGACCAATCCCGCGTCATTCTTCCGCCTCATCCGCTGAACACGGACGTCGCCACGAACGAAAAGCGCCCGGAAATCCGGGCGCTTGTTCGGGGCTTGGGATGGGAAATCGGGAACCTTAGCGGTTCGTGGAAGCAGGGCGGTTGGTCGTCACCACGGTGGTGGTCGACAGCACACTGTTGGTCGGCGGAGTCAGCACCGAACTGACCGGCGCGGGGGTTCCGGCGACCGGTGCCGCGGCAAGCGTCGGAACGATGCCCCCCTTTTTCGCACTGTGGTCCCGGTTGTAGACCACCCCAAGGGCGATCGAAAGCAGGAAGAACGCGACGACGGTGTATTTGGTCACGGTCGTCAGGGCATTGCCCGAACCGGCCCCGAGGAGCGCGTCGGCCGTGCCGGCGCCGAAAGCGAGTCCCGCACCGGCTTCCTTTTTCGGAAGCTGGACGAGGACGAGGAGGATGAGGAACAGGGAGGTGAGGACCAGCAGGGCGGTCAACAGCCAGATGAACAGCGTGATCATGGTAGACAGTTCGGTTTAGAGGGAATTCTTGATGATCTCGACGAAGCTGCGCTCCTCGAGGGAGGCACCACCGACGAGAGCGCCATCCACATCGGGCTGGCTGAGGATCTCGCGGGCGTTGCCGGGTTTGACGCTGCCGCCATACTGGATCCGGACGCGTCTGGCGGTCGCTTCGTCAAACATGGTTGCGAGCAGCTTGCGGATGAACGCGTGGACCTCCTGCGCCTGGGCGCTGGTGGCGGTCTTGCCCGTGCCGATGGCCCAGACGGGTTCGTAGGCCAGGACGGTCTCGACGACCTGTTCCTTGGTCAGTCCGGCCAGGCTGCCGCGCGTCTGGGTTTCCACGACCTTCTCGGTCAGGCCACCTTCACGCTCGGCCAAGGTTTCTCCGACGCAGACGATCGGAATCAGGCTGGCGGCATGCGCGGCCTTGGCCTTCGCCGCGACCAGCGCATCGGATTCCTTCTGGAACTGCCGGCGCTCCGAATGGCCAAGCACGACATACTTCACGGAAAACTCCCGGAGCATTCCCGCGCCGATCTCGCCGGTGAAAGCGCCGTAGTTGTGCTCGCTCATGTTCTGCGCGCCGAGCCGCAGGTTCGAATCGATCGTCTCCTTGGAGACGTCGCTCAGGGCGGTGAAGGCCGGGCAGACGACGATGTCGATGTCCTTGACCGAACCCAGCTCGCGCTTGAGGGCGCGGATGAGATCGAGGGCCTCGGCCACCGTCTTGTTCATCTTCCAGTTGCCCGCGACGATCAGCTTGCGTTCTTTGTCCATGCTCAGGTTGAAATTTTTGGGATCACGAATGGTGGACCGGGGAGAATCTTCGACTCCCGAACGGATCGTCACTCGATGGTTGAAATCACTTCTCGCTCAGCGCCACCACACCGGGAAGGGGTGAGCCTTCGAGGAACTCCAGGCTCGCGCCGCCGCCGGTGCTCATGAAGGTGACCTGGTCGCCGAGGCCCGCCTTGTTGATGGCCTTCACGCTGTCGCCGCCGCCGATGATGGTCTTGGCTCCGTTATTCCGGGTGGCTTCCACCACGGCCTTGGCCACGGCGTTGGTGCCATCGGCGAAACGTTTGTCCTCGAACATGCCCATCGGGCCGTTCCAGAGAACCGTCTTGGCCGACTTGATCACATCGCAGAACGCCTTGGACGTGGCCGGTCCGATGTCGAGGCCTTCCTCGGCATCGGGAATGTCGCCCGTGTTCACGCGGGGGTTCTGGAGGTCGAAGATGGGTTTGCCCTTCTTGTTCAGCTTGTCGGTCTTCACCGGCGTGGCGGTGATATTGTCGCTGGGGAGAAGGAACTGCACGCCCTTGGCCTTGGCCTTGTTGACCGCCGAAGTGGCGACGTCCGTCTTGTCGGGCTCGACAAGCGACTTGCCGACCTTGCCGCCGGCCGCGAGCCGGAATGTGTAGGCCATGGCGCCGCCGATGAGGATGGTGTCGGCCTTGTTCAACAGGGTGTCGATGACCTTGATCTTATCGGACACCTTCGCGCCGCCGAGGATGACGACGAACGGCCGGGCCGGGTTGTCCAGTTCGTCGCCGAGGAACTTCAGCTCGCGCTCCATCAGCAATCCGGCCACGGCCTTGCCGCCGCGCTTGGCGACGATATGGGGAACTCCGTCGGTCGAAGCGTGGGCGCGGTGGGCGGCGCCGAAGGCGTCGTTTACATAGACGTCGGCGACCTTGGCCAGCTTCTCGGCGAAGGCGGGATCGTTGGCCTCCTCCTCGTTGTAGTAGCGGACGTTCTCCAACAGCAGGATGTCGCCCGCGTTGAGCTTGGCGACAGCGGCTTCGACCGCGGCACCGATGCAGTCATCGACGAAGGCGACGGGTTTGCCGAGGAGTTCGGAAAGTTTGGCAGCGACCGGCTTGAGCGACATCGACGACTCGCGCTGGCCCTTGGGACGGCCAAGGTGGGCGGCGAGAATGATCTTGGCGCCCTTCTCAATCAGGAGACGCAGCGTGGGCAGCGTTTCCTGGATGCGGGTCTGGTCGTTGATGACCATCTGGCCGTCCTTCTCCTCCATCGGGACGTTGTAATCCACGCGGACGAAGGTGCGGAGACCTTGGAACGAAATGTCTTTGACGGT
>JAYUUX010000625.1:0-4777 GCA_043754645.1 Verrucomicrobiales bacterium
GTTGCTGGCCGTCTTCGAGAAGGCCCGTGACACGTATCTGGAGAAG
The DNA here is from genome assembly GCA_043754645.1 of Verrucomicrobiales bacterium. GTDB lineage: Bacteria > Verrucomicrobiota > Verrucomicrobiia > Limisphaerales > CANJSG01 > CANJSG01. The sequence continues at coordinate 47 of JAYUUX010000625.1, forward strand.
CAGAAGGATCTGCTCAAGCAACTCAGGGACGCCACCGAGGAGCAGAAGGCCGCGCTTCGGGAACAGCTGAAGGAGAACCAGGACAAGTTCGCCAAGATCCGTTCGGAACTCCGCGAACGGCTCAAGGAACTCCGCGATCAGCTGCCGAAACATCGCGACGCCATCGACGCAGCCAAGGAAAAGATCGACGGACGTCCCCGCAAGGGCGACTGATCCCAGATCAGGGGCGCAGGCCCTTTTCCACCCAGCTCCAGACGAATCCACGTTCGTCTGGAGTCTTGCTGCAGCCCAATCCCCCAAGCCGAACGCATGTCGTCCGCCGTTCAACGTTTCCTCGCAGCCTGCCTCTGCGCGTCGTCCTCTTGGTCGATGGCCGCGGCCGCCGGTCCCGGCGAATCGGCGGACGAGAAGATGGCCGCCGAGCTCGAAGGCGCCGTCAAAGCCTTCGGCCCTTGGCAGCGCTTCTACTCCGTCTCCTCGGGCATCGGCTACCGGGACAACGTCCTGCTCTCGGCCGTTGACGATCGTGGGACGCCCTTCATCCACACCTCCGGCGACATCACGATCGCCCGGTCGGCGCAGGAAGGAGCGCAGGTAAACGTCTTCTTCAGCATTGAGGACAACCGTTTCCTGGACGCGCCCGACCTCGAGGGGGAACGCTTCATCATGGGCCAGGCGCAGGTCCGCCATGACCTGAGTGATTTCTACGAAGGCGGGCTGACCCTCCAGTATCTGATGCAGGACCAGGTCCTCGACATCTCCGAGGATTTTTCCACGCCCCTGCGGCTTCCGACCATCGCCCACAGCTATACCGTCCGGCCCGACGTGCGCCGCTATTTCGTCGGTGGCTGGTGGATGGAACTCGCCGGCCTTTTCTCGCGGCAGGAGCTCGACACACCGCTCGACAGTTATTGGGAACAGGGCGCGCGGATCGGCTTCAGCGGCTACTACGGCCGCCGTTCGCAATGGGAGCTCTACGGACAGTTCAGCGACCGGAGCTACGACACCCGGACCGCGACGGACGGCGAGGGTTTCTCCCTTCCGGGCACACGTCTCAGCTACTTCCAGCAGGAATACGGTTTCCGTGTTCGCCATGTCTGGGACGACGCGAAGCGCTTCCGCACAACCAGCCGTCTGAACATCCAACTGACCGGGGACAGCGGCGGGGGCTACTTCGATTATCAACGCGTCCAGTTTCAGCAGCAGATCCAGTGGAAGGCCGAGCCTTGGGACATCACTGTGAGCGGAAGGTTGAGCACCTATCGTTATCCTCTCCAACCGATCGGCTCCGAGGCCGAGGTTCGCGAACGGTTCATCGTTTCCGCGAGCCTGAACATCCGGAGAAACCTCGGCGGACCTTGGATTGCCTTTCTCTCGGCCGAGTGGGAGGACAATCTCAGCAATGAAGCCCTAGATGAATACCGGTCGTGGTCGGCGATGACCGGTGTGACCCTCGACTTCTGATCCACGCCAGATGGAAAAAGTGCGCCACATCGAACAGCTGCTGCTCGCGTCCCGGCGGACGACGCTGGTGTCGCTGGTGGCCGTGATGGCGGTCCTCTGCGCCGTCATCCTCGCCGCCCGCGAAACCATCCGGCAACGGATCGAGAACCAGCTGGCTTCACGGGACGGCGAGGTGCTGTCCGCCTTGGTGCAGATGGAACAGGCCGCGCTCACGGACCCTTCATTGGGACTGGACCTCCGCGAGCCGGACAACCAGCTCAACATCGTCCTGCCCGCGTCGCGTCTCCGGAGCGTCATCGGGGTGCGTTTGTTCCGCCCGGACGGAACCTTCGCCGATGCGATTCCCGCGAGCATCGCCCCGACGAAGTTGGCGGAGCCGGAGCTGAAATCGCTGTCCGCCGGCAAAGTGGCCTCGCGGTTCACGGACGCCGTTTCACTCGAGGATGTCTTCGTCTATCTCGATGAATTCTCCGAAGCGGACGGCAACAGGGTGCCCTTGATGACGGTCGATCTCCCGCTTAACGACGAGGAATCCGGGGGCCTGCTGGGCATCGCGCAGTTCCTGATCGAAGGAACCAGCCTCAAAGCGGAGTTCGCAGCGCTCAACCGATCGCTCTGGCTCCAGTCCGCGGGAATGTTCGGCGTCTCTTCCAGCCTGGTGGCGCTGGTCCTTTGGCTCGGACACCGCCGCGTTTCCCGGCTTCAGCGCGACCTGACGGAACGATCCCATTCGTTGAGCGAGGCCAATCGCGAACTCGCCCTGTCCGCCCGCACTTCGGCCGTCGGCGCCATCTCGGCCCACCTGATCCACGGCCTCAAGAATCCCCTGAGCGGACTGCAACAGTTCGTCGAGGGCCAAGCGCAGGGACCCGGCCAGGCCGACTGGAAAGACGCCTCGGATGCGGCCCGGCGGATGCAGGCTTTGATCGCCCAAGTCGTTTCCGTCCTCCGCGACGACGCGGCGGCCGGAGGCATCCAGTTGAGCGCCGCCGAAGTCTGGGCGGGCGTGAGGAGCGCGACGGAGCCTCTCGCGCGATCGCGCGGCGTCCACCTCGAAGCGATGGTCGCGTCGCCCCGGGAACTCGATGGGCGGGCCGCGAACCTCGTCACATTGATCCTAGAGAACCTCGTTCAAAACGCCCTCCAATCGACTCCCGCGGGCGGAAACGTTTCCGTCGTCCTGTCGGACACCGAATCCAGAAACCTGCGGTGCGAAGTCCGCGACGAAGGCCCCGGGATTCCGGCAGGAATGGCCGGGCGTCTCTTCCAGCCGGTCGTTTCGACCCGCGACGGGGGAAGCGGGATCGGCCTGGCCATCTGCCGCCAACTCGCAAACCACCTGGGAGCAACCCTCGAACTTGAGCAAAACAGTGAAACCGGATGCCTCTTTGTCCTCTCCGTGCCGCCCGCTCCCTTGGCTGGTCCTGCTGCTCCTGCTGGCAGGCGGGCCGTTCACGGCGCGATTGACGGCTGAAGTCGCGTTGCCGTTGCGCTGGCGATGGTCCGCACCATCGCCCCATGGCAACAACGTCATCGACATGGCGCACCTCGACGGACTGGTCGTGCAGGTCGCCGAGCGCGGGCAGGCCTACGTCAGCACCGACTCGGATTTCTGGCAACCCCTCGAAACGGGAACCACGAACTCGTTACGGTCGGTCGCGTTCCTGGGCAATCGGCTGCTGATCACCGGCGAGAACGGCACGGTTCTCTACGCCGATTCGCTGGATCAGATCCGTCCCGGTTCACTTCCCTCGCCCACGCCGAACTGGCTTGAAGGCGTCGCGGCCAACCCGTCGGTCGCGGTCGCGGTCGGGGACAATGCCTCGATCTATTCGTCTTCCGATGGTGTGACGTGGGTCCAACGACCGGCCCCCTTGGGCACGACCGCTTGGCTCCGAAGCGTCGCCTATGGTCCGATCAATGGCGGCATCTTCGTCGCGGTGGGAGAGGGAGGAACCATCCTCTACACCACCTCGCTCCAGCCGGTGACCTTCGCCAAAGTCGCGAACTCGGGAACAACGGCGAACCTCAACCGGGTCCGTTACGTGCAGACATTGCTCGGGAACTACTTCATGGCCGTGGGAGATTCGGGGGTCGCCCTCCGCAGCTCCGACGGAAGGAACTGGGTGGCCGAAGCCGGAGTCGGAGCGACGGGGAACCTTTACGACGTCGCGGCCAATTCGATCTCTCGGTTGCTGGTGGGCGACGGCGAAGTCCGGCTCAAGGACCACAACATCGGGTCGATTTGGGTGAACCAGGTCGCACTGGGGACCAACGGCCCGCCGACTTGGAACTACCTCTCGGCCGTCGGGGCCTCGAACTACTTCCTGATCGCCGGAAGGACAGGCCTGAACTCCGAGTTGTTCCGGACAGGAATCGGCGCCGCGACGTCGTGGACCACCGATCTCCCACTGCCGCGAAACTGGCTGTGGAACATCACCCATCAAGGAGGCAGCTACTACGCCGCCGGGGATCTGAACACGATACTGTCCAGCGCCAACGGCGTCGATTGGGCGCGGGAAACGATCATGTCGACGGCCACCAACGGGGTTCTCCTCGGCATTGGTGGCAACACCAATCTGCTGGTGACCGTCGGCAACGGCGGCCAGATCCATTCCAGCCACGCCGGGTTCACGAACGTGACGATTACCAACATCGTCGGCACGAACATCGTCGTGACCAACCAATCAGTCTCCACCTATGGAGTGGTATGGATCCCCCGCAGTTCCGGGGTGACCAACGACCTGCAAGGACTGGCTGCGTCGTCGAATCTGGTGGTGGCGACGGGTGACAGCGGAACCATTCTGACCAGCACCAACGGCATCGATTGGACGACACGAACCGCGCCCACCAACCGTTTCCTGGTTTCAGTGGAGTCGTTTCCCGGCGGATGGGTCAGCTGCGGCGAGTCGGGGAGCATCGCGACCAGCGTCAACGGGATCTCGTGGACAGCCCAGTCGCTCGGAACGACCAACTGGCTGTCGCGGGTGCGGAACGCCGGCGGATCGCTCGTGTCCCTCGGGCAGAACGGAACCGTCTTCACCAGTGCCGACGGGCTAAACTGGACCCCGCGCGTGACAGGGACAACCCGCTGGCTGAACGACATCACGTTCGTCGACAACACTTGGTTCATCGTGGGCAACCAGGGCACATTGCTGACTTCGACCAACCTCTCCACGTGGATCTCCCAGGGTTAAGGAACCGCTGAATAAAGGACTGGCTCGAGGCGGGCTTGGTTTTCCGAGGGTCTGGCGGTCAGGACGGAGG
>JAYUUX010000626.1:0-2232 GCA_043754645.1 Verrucomicrobiales bacterium
GAACCCGGAGTCATCCACCATCTCGCCCACGGACGGATCGTGATGGGCGAGTGGAAACGGTGGCCTGAGCCCCGGACGCACGACATCGCCTCGGCCATCCGGCACAGCGGCGTTCCGTGCGAAGTGTCCGACAACATTGTCCGAACCCACTGGGAGAAGTTGGTGTGGAACATCCCGTTCAACGGCCTCGGTGTTGCCAGTGCCGCGGGCTTGGAGGCGGTCGTGATCGGCGATGCTCGAGCCGTGGCCATGCAGCAGTGCCTGACCTCGGATCGATTGCTGGCCGATCCGCGTTGGGAATCGCTCGTTCGCGAACTGATGCTGGAAACCATCCACGCCGCGCAGGCGCTCGGACTGAAACTCGATGACGGCCTCGCCCAAGTGCAGATCGACCGCACGCGCGAGATGGGAGCCTACAAGGCGTCGACGATCATTGATTTCGAGAGACGGCAGCCCTTGGAAATCCAGAGCCTGTTCCTCGAACCTCTCCGCCAAGCCAAGGCTGCCGGAGTTCCCACACCGAGGATGGAAGCGCTTTGCCGCGTGCTGACCGTATTGAACCCGGCGTGAGCCGCGGCGTCAGGCGTTGAGCTTGGCGATGGCGGCTTTCTTGGCCTGAAACCATTTCACCATGCGTTGTATTCGCCACGCGGCGAAGAGCACGAAGAAGGCGACGGCCACCGGGCCCCATTGATTCTCCATGTGTGCGGGAAGGTGCATGAACCAGGGCAGGAGGGTCAGTGGCTGGTTAATCCAGGAGAAGGCGAAGCGGTAGTTGAAGAACGTCGCCACGTAGTTGATCTGGCCGATCACGAGGAACCACAGCCCGGCGACCATGAAACCCGCCGTGATGCGGCCAGCCTTGGTGCCGAACCACAACACTAACTCCGTCCAAAGCGAGCGTTTCGCGGGAGCGACGTCGTTGAGCAGGCCGAGACGGTTGAACGTCCGCCATTCGTTCTCGGCGAGATCGTCCTCCCCGATGGCGCCCGACTGGACGGCCTTCAGCACCGTGCGGCCGTAGAGATACGCGGTGGCGCAGCGGAGCAGGACGAACGCCGGGAAAACCCAGAGCGCGCATGCGAGGTAGTAGAGCCGGAGATTCCGTTCGACGACGGCCGGAGACAGCTCGGTCGTGCTGGAGTGGCTTTGTCCGAAAAAGGTCGGTCCGGCCATCATGGCGAGGATTGGAAGCGACGCCGCGGCGTAGCCTCCCCCCAGCAGGACGTTCCCGAACCACGCGCGCTTCACCAGCCCGCGCACGAGCTTGAAGTCGTAGAACCGTCGCCAGTCCCCCGTCGAAGCCTGCCGCGCCAGCGCCATGGGCACGTAGAACATGCCGGCGACGAAGAGCGCGATGCCGATGAGGCTGACGCTCGCGCCCATGGCGAAGTGTTCATACTGCTTGTTGAACGAAACCTGCCAGCCGGCGAACCAGCCGGTCCACAGCAGCAACATGCTTGGCAGGAGAACGAGCGCGGTGTTCAGGAACATCTGCGAACCAAGCCGGCCGTTCTCCCACATCGACCGGAACAAGCCGCCGAGGAAGGTGCGGACCTTCTGCAAGAGCAGCGGCCTTGCGGCGATGCTCGAACTAAACTGCTGCGCGACGATCCAGTTGGGCCAATGGATGTGCTGGGAGGTTGCGGCTTCGCCGGAAACGAATGCGGCGAAGCCGTTGGGCTTGTCCTTCGCCGCCCGCCACCAGGTCCACAGAACGACGCGCTGCATCAATCGTGTGGTCCAGCCAGTCAGGACGACTCCGCCCAACGGGCTTTGCACCATCACCAGGCCGATGAGGAACTTGATCGGGGCGAGCAGAAGGCGTTTCCAGAGCGCGGGCTTCGTCGCGGCCAGCGCCGAAGCTTCAGTCTCAAGCGCCGGAAGAGAGGGAGGTTGTGGTGTGTGGTCCATGTTGTCTTTGTTGGCCGGACGTCCTCGGCCGGCTCGGTGGTGCCAATTGGGGGCGCGCGCAGGGTCCTATATTTGGTCAGAGTTGCGGCGATGTCGGCGTGCAACGACAATCGAAGTGCCAGCTATGAGCAGTGTGGCAATTGGAGTCAGTGTCACTGCGTAAATGTGCAGGGGTATCGAAACGTAGTCGAACGGGCCGGAGCCATAAGTTACCTGCGTCTCAAATCTCCCCGGACCGTGACAATATCCAACCAAACTGATTCCGTCCGACGACCCGTCAAACGTCCAGATGTGGGTTTGGAAACTTGCATTCGCCTT
>JAYUUX010000627.1:0-3646 GCA_043754645.1 Verrucomicrobiales bacterium
CTTTCACCATCCGGACATTTCGGGCCATGGAACAACCCGACCAGCTTCGTGAACTCTTCCGGATGCAGCACGCGCTCAACCAGCGCATCGGCGTGAACACCGACGCCATGACGGAAGAGGAGAAGACCAAGTGGCTCCTCAACTACACCCGCGCCATGCAGCAGGAGATGGCCGAACTGACCGACAGCGTCCCGTGGAAGTGGTGGGCCAAATATCAGAAGTTCGACGAGCAGAACGCCCGCGTGGAGGTCGTCGACCTGTTCCACTTCCTCATCTCCATGGCCCAGGTCCTCGGCATGAGCGCCGACGACGTCTTCCAAGCCTACCTCAAGAAGAACGAGGTCAACTTCAAGCGCCAAGACTCCGGCTACGCCACCAAGGACCACGAGGACTCGAAACATATCTGAGGCTCCATAACGCCCGCTCTGAACCACGCTAAAAATGACCATGCTGGCAACCAGCTATCCGGGGGGGAGCAGTTGCCATTTACATGGGCATGGGATGGCTGGCCATCGGAGTGATTTCGCTGGCAGCTTTGGTCTTGGCAATGCCGCTGCTTCCATTTGGAAGAACTTTCGCGTTCGGAAGGTGCTTAAGCTGGATCGCCCTTTGGGGCGGCTGGGCATCGGTTGCACTAGCTGTAGTTGCCAGTGTCTTAATCTCTCTCGATGAAGGTTCTTCAGGGCTCTATCTCCAAGAATCGCTTTTGCCGTTGGGTTTGACAGTGCCCGTTCCGGTTGCAGCTCTTGGATTGCGCCGTTGGTGCCGACAAAGGCCGAACTCGAACTGAGACCGCCGATTCATCCAAGTAACGAACACCGTCCAACCACATGAAGCTCACGAAACCGAACAAAGCGGCCCCCGTCCCTCCCCGCCTCCGCAAAGAAGTGGACTATGTGCTCATCTCCGAGGCGCAGATCGCCAAGCGCGTGAAGGCGCTCGGGCGGGCCATCCAGCGGGACTTCAAGGGGCGCGACATGGTCGTCGTGTCGCTGCTCAACGGCACCGTCATGTTCCTCGCCGACCTCATCCGGCACCTGCCCATGCCGCTGCGGCTCGATTTCATCGGCGTGTCCAGCTACGGCGGAGGCACGTCCTCGGGCGAACTCGTCTTCACCAAGGAACTCAAGATCGACGTGGCCGGCCGTGATGTCCTGCTGGTCGACGACATCCTCGACACCGGCAAGACGATGGCCCGCGTCCTCGCCAAGCTGCGCGAACTGAAGCCCCGCCGCATCCGCACCTGCGTGCTGCTCGACAAGCCCGAGCGCCGCACCGAAAAAATCCAGGCGGACTTCGTCGGGTTCAAGATCCCCAACGAGTTCGTCGTCGGCTACGGCCTCGACTACGCGGAGCGCTACCGGAACCTCCCCTTCGTCGGCGTGCTTCGTCCGGAGATATACCTCTGGCCGGAAGAGAAGCCCTGACAAGGGCAACCCCGGCACCATGACCATCCGCGTCCACTTCTACTCCTATTTCAAGGACCTGACCGGCTGTCCCTCGACCGAGGAGACGGTCGTGGAAGGTGCGACGATTGATCAGCTTCTCGGCCAGCTTTACGGACGGTTTCCCAAGCTCACTGCCATGCGGAACTCCACCTTGATCGCCGTCGGAGTGGAATATCAGGGCCGCAGCTACGTGCTGAAAACCGGCGACGAAGTCTCGCTGTTCCCTCCTGTTCAAGGGGGTTGAACCGGCCGCCCGGCCCGCTTACTCCCGCATTGATGCGCCAGGGATCGATCCCCATTCTCCGGGCAACCCACCCGCCCCGACCATGAAGCCACGTTCATCCAAGCCCGTCCCCATCGCCCGCATCGTCGCCGCTTCGGCTTTGTCCGCCTTGATTCCCTTTGCCATGACGGCGCAGGAGAAGAAGGGCGGCGGCAAGACGCTGGCCGACGAGTTTCCCGGCCTGACGAACGAAGCGCAGCCGACGCCCGAGCAACTCGCCAAGCTCCCCGGCGTCCATCCGCCCAAGGCCGCCGAGGCGATGAAGGACCTGAAGGTGCCGGCCGGCTTCAACGCCACGATCTTCGCGACGCCACCGGCCGTGAACTACCCCGTCTACGTGGCCGCATCGACGGACGGCACGGTCTACGTCTCCAGCGACGGCAACGGGTCGCTCGACCGCAAGCCCAACCTCGGCCGCGTGCTGCGTGTGCGCGACACGAACGGCGACGGCCAGGCCGACGAGGTGAAGGCCTTCGTCCCGAACATCGATTCGCCGCGCGGCCTCGTCTGGGACCACGACCGCCTCTACCTCCTCCATCCGCCGAACATCTCCGTCTTCATCGACAAGGACGGCGACGGCCTCAGCGACGAGCAGAAAACCCTGGTGAAAGGCATCTCCTTCGGATTCAAGGATCGTCCAGCCGACCATTCGTCCAACGGCATTGAACTCGGCGTCGACGGCTGGATCTATGCGGCCATTGGCGACTTCGGTTTCATGGAAGCCGAAGGCACGGACGGCCGTAAACTCCAACTCGGCGGCGGCGGCGTCGTGCGGTTCCGCCCCGACGGCTCGGGCCTCGAACTCTTCTCACGCGGCACGCGCAACATCCTCGAAGTGGCCGTCAGCCCGTTGCTCGACGCCTTCGCCCGCGACAACACCAACGACGGCGGCGGCTGGGACGTGCGTTTCCACCACTTCACGGCTTTCGGGGACCACGGTTACCCGCGCCTCTACAAGAATTTCGCGACCGAGAGCATCACGCCCTTGGCCGACTACGGCGGCGGCTCCGGCTGCGGAGCCGCGTGGATCGACGAGCCGGGCATTCCTGCGGCGTGGAACAACGCCCCATTCACCTGCGACTGGGGCCGCAACTGGGTCTACCGCCACGGCGTCACGCCCAGCGGCGCGACCTTCACCGCGGATCAGAAGGAATTCCTCGGCCTCACCCGGGTGACCGATCTCGACGCCGACGGCAACAGCGCGATCTACGCCGCAAGCTGGAAGGGCGCTTCCTTCAAGTGGGTCGGCCTCGACGTCGGTTATCTCGTGAAGCTGACGCCCAAGGGCTTCACGCCCGAGCCGATGCCGCAGATGGACAAGCTGCGAAATGCCGAGCTGGTTTCGTTGCTCGAATCGTCCAGCGCCCGGCGTCGCCTCGAAGCGCAGCGCACGCTGCTGCGACGGGAGAAGGTAATCGCCAATCGAATCGACATTCGCGCAATCGTTTCCAACCCGAGCAAGCCATTGGCTTCCAGAGTAGCGGCATTGTTCCTACTGACCCAAAAGTTCGGAGCGGTGGAACACACGTTCGTTCAAAAACTCGTCTCCGATCCTTCCATTGCACCATGGGCCTTGCGGGCATTGACCGACCGCCAGGATCAGATGGACGGCGTTAATGCGAACGTTCTCGTGGGCTCCATGCGTTCAACGAACGCCCGCACCCGGCGTGAGGCGCTGACCTCGCTGGCGCGCTTCCACGGGTTGAGCGGCGCCGGGGCCGATGGCGGAACGCCAGTCCCCCAGACCCTGCGCACGGCCGACCTCGGCGCCCACGCGGACGCCATCGCCTCGCTCCTGAAAGATACGGACCCGGTCATCACCCATACCGCCGTCGAAATCCTTCGGCAGATGAAGGCGACTTCCGCCGCGCTCAAGGTGCTCGACGCTTCGTCCTCCACCGATTCCCGCGTGATG
>JAYUUX010000628.1:0-1883 GCA_043754645.1 Verrucomicrobiales bacterium
GTGCCGTTGCGGATCCAGAACGATCCTTCCATCGAGGAAGCCATCGCGCCGCAGATCAACGAAGCCCTGCGCAAAAACACCGCCGCGGTGGAAAACGAACTCGCCGTCCTACCGCTCTTCGACCTGAAACTCCCGCTCGTCGGCTGGATGAACAACCAGCTCTACCGCGCGACCAACGGCGCCGTGTTCCACCCCACGAACGGCGTCCTAATGGTCTCCCGTCTCGACGGTCCGTCGCCCGCCATCGCCCGCAGCCTCGTCGACAAGGCCATCGCCGCCGAAACCAACGGACTCTGGGGCCGCGTCTACATCGACTCCCGCAACATCCGCGACGGCGCCTACAAACCCGGCGACGACTGGATGCGGTTCGCCGCCACCGTCTCCAAGGAGATCGGCTTCGAGACCATCCACGACGAACGCCCCGAGACGTTTCCCGTTTCGTTTCCCATGAGCACGATCGCGTTCTATGCCGGCTGGTATGACACCCACGCTTCCGGGCCCTTCACGCGGGCCGTCGTCGAGTTCGTGCCGGGCGCGTTCGCCTACCATCTCCATTCCGGCAGCGGCACCACTGTCCGCGATCCCAGCCGGCATTGGGTCGCGCCACTGCTCGCGGCCGGGGCGACCTGCACGATGGGATCCGTCGACGAGCCCTACCTCATCGGCACGCCCGACATCGGACTGTTCTTCGCCAACTTCTTCGGGCGCGGCATGACCTTCGGCGAGGCCGCCTATTCTTCGATGCTGCAGTATTCGTGGATGACCACCGTCGTCGGCGACCCGCTCTACCGACCGTTCCGCGAGGACGCCATGAAGCAGATCCAGGAAACCATCCGGGACAAGAAACCGGGCGCCGAATGGGCCGTGCTCCGCCTCGTCAACCGCGTCGCCGATTCCGGAAAGCCGCTCATCGAAGTGACCGCCATGCTCGAGGCCGATCCATTCCTCGCCAACAGCGCCGTCCTGCTCGAGAAACTCGGCGACCTCTACCAGCAGCTTGGCAAACCCTCGTCCTCCATCGACGCGTGGCAACGGGCCCTCAAGCAGAACCCCAGCCTCCAGCAGACCATCCGCCTCAAGCTCGGGCTTGTCGCCAAACTGACCGAAGCCACCCGCACCGACGAAGCCGTCGAAGCCTACGGGGATTTCCTCAAGGGCTTCCCTGACTACGTGGACCGCCTGACCGTCCTCCGATCGGCCAAACCCCTCGCTGACAAAGCCGGCAAAAAGGACCTCGCCTCGGCCTGGCAGAAGGAAATCGACAAACTAGCGCCGCCGCCGCCCGCGCCGGTGACGAATGCCGCGCCGGCAGTGCCAGTGAAGAAGAAGTAGTTGGTCAAAAGCCCTGTTCGTTCGATGCCGCCAAAGGCTGTGAGTGATGCTGGGGACGGGTGTTGAGGAAACCCAACGCTGTTCCGTCGATCAAAACGGCTTGTCGGTTCAGTCCTCACGGCAAATCAGGCCGCCGTTCACCTTCACAGACTCTCGCGCGAGTTCTGAAACGGCATCACGGAGCCCTTCCATATCCGGGCTGACATCCCTGATTCCACGAATAACGAAGCGGAACGGCGGCCCGTCAGAACAGATGTCTCCGGTAACCCACGAATCGTTGATCGCATCGAGATTGTGTCCGTGCCAGGAAGGAGCTCCAGTCTGTGGAAGGACCGAATCGTAGAAGTCATCTCTATCTCGGATGACGGACCAGTCGATCAGGATGGTTTTCATGCTGTCGCTGAACAGTGTGCTCGACCTGTAACCGTGGCAATTGGCCCTGCATGCTGTTCAGTATGTTTTGAGGCGAACGACATTTAGCCCAATCCAGCCATCGCACTCTTCAAAGGACTCGCATTCAAACCCAGCTGCGGAGCAGCGGAAGAAAGTAG
>JAYUUX010000629.1:0-3884 GCA_043754645.1 Verrucomicrobiales bacterium
CCAGCGCGGGCACGGATGGCTTTCTGTTCAGCTTGGAGCGCGAGGAGTTTGTCCGTCGACTTGCGCCAAGCCGCGCTCCGTTCGACGAGATACCAGGCCTGGAGAGCCTCGACCTCATTGGTTGCGCGCGCCGATGCGGACTTGGCTAGGATTGCCGGGAGCTTTGCGGACCATGCCAGCGCCTTCACTTCGGTGGGATCGAGCACGCGCTTGAAGATGCGGAGATCCTGGGCGGCGAGGCCATTGGCGATGTCCGAGTTCTCACGCTGGCCGACGCGCAGTGGCACGTCGTTGCGGATGGAGCCTTCGATGTTGTTCCGGCCGCCGCTGAGATTCTGCGAGACACCATCGAGGTAGATCTTGATCGAGCCACCTCGGCTGCCGCCGTCATAGGTGGCGAAGACATGCATCCATTTGCCGCCGGAGACGGCTTTGTCGCCGGTCTTCTCCTGGAGCATCGAGGCTCCTTCGGTGCGGGTCAGAGTCAGGGCGACTGCGCCGCCGCGAAGGCTGAGGTCCCATCCGGCGTTCTTGGTGGCCGGAGGCGAGTCGGTCTTCACCTTGCCGATGATCGACCAGTTGCCGGAGTAGTTCGTCGGGACATGGACCCAACCGCCGACGGAGAAGGGCTGGTTCCGCTCGAAGTCAGCGACCTGGCCGAGGTTGAGCGTGGAGTTTTTCTTCAACAGCAACGCGGGCCCGATCGGTCCATCGGCAACGAATTGGGCATTGGTCGATGGGTCGAGACGGATGCGTCGGCCATCGAGCTTGCCCGACAGCTTGGCCTTCGGTCCTTCGTTGAGATTGAGACGCAGGTATTCGCCGTCGAGGTCGAGCTGGCGATCGATCTTCGGTGCTTTGGCGGACACGAGCCAGTTGGTGAACGCGGTCTTGGCAGGAGCCGCGGCGTTGAGCTGATTGGTCTTTGCGGTGGCGATCTCTTTCACGAGCGCTTCGCTGCGGCCTTTGTCGGAGGCGTCGCGATGGACGACCATGCTGAGGTCGCCTTCGGACATGTTCTTGTCGAAGCCGGACTGCTTCGTGTTCCGGAAGAACGCGGCCATGGAGTAGAAGTCGCGTTGCGGGATCGGATCGAACTTGTGGTCGTGGCAGGCGGCGCAATTCGCGGTGAGGCCGAGGAAAACCCAGCCGACGGTGCTGACGCGGTCGTTGGCGTAGTTCGCGAGGTTCTCCTCCTCGATGGTGCCGCCTTCGTTGGTGGTGACGTTGCAGCGCTGGAAACCGGTGGCGGTCTTCTGGTCGTCGGTGGCGCCGGGCAACAGATCGCCGGCGAGCTGTTCGACGGTGAATTGGTCGAAGGGTTTGTTGGCGTTGAAGGCGCGGATGACCCAGTCGCGGTAGGGCCACATCTCCCGGTAGTTGTCGAAGTGCAGGCCATGGGTGTCGGCGTAGCGGGCGGCGTCGAGCCAGTAGCGGCCGCGGTGTTCGCCCCATTGCGGCGTGGCCATGAGGCGGTCGACGAACTTCTCGTAGTAGTCGGGCGACTTGTCCTTCACGAAGGCTTCGACGTCGGCGGGTTTGGGAGGAAGCCCGGTCAGATCGAGCGACAGCCGGCGCGCAAGGGTGCGACGATCGGCCTCGGGATTCATCGAGAGCTTCTTCTCCACGAGCTTTGCGGCGACGAAGGCGTCGATGGGATTGCGGACGACCGTGCTCGCACCGGCGGTTGGCGCGGATCGCTCAGGCTTGAGGAAGGACCAATGGGGTTCCCACGGCGCGCCTTGTTCGATCCAGCGTTTGACGAGTTCCTTCTCCTCGGGCTTGAGGATCTTGTGCTCCTTGGGCGGAGGCATGATGTCCTCCTCGTCGGTCGTCATGATGCGCCGGAAGAGTTCGCTCTTCTCGGGCTTGCCTACGATGACGGTGGCTTCCCGTTTGGGAGTGGATTCGAAGAATCCTTCCCTTGTGTCGAGACGCAGTCCGGCCTTGCGGGAGGCCGGGTCGGGCCCGTGGCAATGGAAGCAGTTCTCGGAGATGATCGGCCGGATGTCGCGGTTGAAGCGGACGGCCTGTTCCGCAGCCCGGGCATCGACGACGGCGGAAAGCCCGAGGGCGAGAACGGCGACGGAATGAGTGAAACGACGCTGTGTCATACGGAGCAGGAGATTCCTGCGTAGCATGACCAGACGAACCGAGGGGCGGAACCCTTCAGTTGGGAATTCCCCGGCCGGATTTTGACCGGCCTATGGCCAACGGGACTATTCCTTCGATTCTGCGGCGGCGGCTTCCACTTCCTCGACGGCTTCGCGGATCATCTGCTTGAAGGCGGGAATCCCCTGATCGAACGCGGCCGAGATCGAAAGGACCTTGGTCCGGGGCACCTTGCGCTTGAACTTCTTCAAATTCTCTTCGGCCACGGGCTCGTCCATCTTGTTGGCCACGACGAAGCGCGGCTTGTCGAGCATCGTCGGGTCGTAGAGCTCAAGTTCGGCGAGCAATTTCTTGTAGTCGTCCCAAGGGGCGCGGTTGTCCGTGCCGGCCATGTCGAGGAGGAGCACGATGATTTTGCAACGTTGGATGTGCCGGAGGAAGGCATGGCCAAGCCCGACGTCCTTGTGCGCACCCTCGATGAGACCCGGAACATCGCACACGGTGAGGCGTTTGAAGTCCTCGTATTCCAAGATGCCGATCTGCGGATGCAGGGTGGTGAACGGATAAGGCGCGACCTTTGGCCGGGCGCGCGAGATCGCGGTCAACAGGGTGGACTTGCCGGCGTTCGGATATCCGACGATGCCGATCTCCGCCATGATCCGGAGTTCGAGGAAGTATTCGCCTTCGTTGGTGCCGGATTCTCCGGGTTGGGCAAAACGCGGGGCTTGCCGAACGGAAGTCGCGAAATTGCGGTTGCCGAGTCCGCCTCGGCCGCCCTTGCAGAGGATGAAACGCTGCCCATCCGCTGTGAGATCCGCCACCAACTCGGCCCCGTCCTGCGGTTTGCGAAGGCCTTCGGCGATGTCCTCGTCGTCCTCGTCCTCGAGATTGATTTCCACCGCACGAACGGAACCCGCCGTCCGGATGACGCCCCGCCCGCTCGAACTGCTGGGCATGACGGCTTGGCGCTGATCTCCTTCCTCGTCGATTTCCTCGTCGTCTTCATCCGCTCCAGGCGCCGGTTCCGGGGACGGAAGTTTCCAGACGAGGGTTCCACAGGGGACCTTGACGATGTGATCGGGACCGGCCAATCCGTCCTTGCCGTTGCCGCCACCGGGGTCGCCATCCTTGGCCATGAGGCGAGGAATGTAAAATTGTCCGATCAGGTTGTTAAGATCGTGGCAGGCTTCGAGGATGACATCGCCGCCACGTCCGCCGTTGCCGCCATCGGGACCGCCCTTCGGCCGGTAGGCTTCACGGCAGAAGGAGACGGCGCCTTTGCCGCCGTGGCCGGCGCGGGCGTAGATTTTGACCTGATCGACGAACATGGAGGGAGTGTGGCTTCGAACGGCGGATGCCGTCTAGGGTGGAAAACAAAAAGGCGAGGCCAGACGGCCTCGCCCTTGCTTAAAGTGTTGGATCCTTCAGTTCGCGGCAGGAACTGCAGGGGCGGCGGTCGGCAGGATGTTCACCCGGCGGCTGTTCTTGTCGAACTTGACGCTTCCGTCCTTGAGCGCGAACAGGGTCCAGTCGCGGCCGACGCCGACGTTGGCACCGGCGACGAACTTCGCGCCGCGTTGCCGGACGATGATGCTGCCCGCTGTCACGACTTCGCCACCGAAGCGTTTAACACCGAGCCTTTTTGCGTTGCTGTCGCGGCCGTTGCTTGTGCTGCCGCCGCCTTTTTTATGAGCCATAAGCCTGCTTCCTTAAGCGTTGATTTCCTTGATCTGGACCACCGTCAGTTCCTGACGATGACCGACCGTGCGATG